>JBAYJG010000038.1:0-15980 GCA_041665225.1 Bacteroidota bacterium | reverse complement strand
GGTATTCGCACATGATACATTCGAAGCATTAAAAGAGGCATTAGAACGATAGATAGACATTGTTGTATCAAATCGAACTTCAGCTTGTGTATCTGCTCCAAGATGCCCGGACGCATTTACTGTAGCAGGCACTACGTGACATGTAGAACACGCAACTGCAGCACCGAATGTTCCTTGTTTAACATGCTTTTGATGTGCTCCCACGGTTTTGAGCGTGTGATCGGTATTTCCATGCAGATCAACCCAATTAGCTTCTGCACTGCTCGCATGGCATGTGCCGCAATATTCCGGTCCGTTTGGTTTTGTGTGACAGGTCAGGCACGATTGGCCCGCTGTTCCGCCATCATACGCAAAACCGTGGCAGCTCTTACATGTCTGAAGATTCCATCCATTGTTCTGGAGGAGTTTCTGATGTGAATTTTCAGATGTTGCATTTGCAAAACCAACTCCGTGAACGGAAAGGTTACCCTGAGTAGGATTCTTATCATCCTGCACTTCACTGCAGCCAACAAGCATTAAACCAAAAATCAAAACGACGAGAGGAGTTAAATTTTTCATTGTACGTTCGCTCCATGACAATATCCGCAGAAGTTTTGACCCGGTTTCCCGTTCGGTCGTGCATTGGCATCGGTATGGCAGACGAAACATGTGGAAGCTGCATCGTCATGCCATTCTCCCGTTACATCCTTCATAAATCCATTCGCGTGGGTCTTCGGATTTGTTCCTTTGATCCCGTCATTATCCGTGTGGCAGGTAATGCAGGTGGGATCGCCTCCCTGTGCATCATGACATGAAGCACAGCTTTGAATATCGCGCTTTGCCAGTGTCGCATGTATTCCGCCGCCTGATCCAACACCAAATGTAGTGAAGCCCGCCTGTTCGTGACTGGTTGGTACCGCACCGCCCAATGCAGCGCTGCCGGTCATGTGGCAATCACTGCAGAAGGTCTGTTGCCTGTGACATGTTTGACAATCCGCAGAACGACCTTTGGCATCAATGCCGTGCGTGAATTTGTAATTCAGGTCGTGAACATTCTGAACAGCAAGTGCTGCAGGCTTATCGTTTCCGAACTTCCGTGGGGACATCGTACCGGTCTTTTCAAATTTGGAGAGCTTCGTCAAATTTGTTCCGTCGTGACATTCCATGCAAGATGCTTCGGTATGGCAGCTCTGACAGTTCGCATCGAATGTCCTTCCGTTCATAACACGGGAATGTTCCCGTTTGAAATTCGCTACCATATGCGATGCCGGACGCAATCCCGAAAGATTCGTATGGCACGCTTCGCACTGGTTCGGGGCTTTCGCACCATTGTGGCACGTGGTACAGGTCGTCATTGCAGGAAGATTTGTTGCTTCAGCATAGTCCGTTTTCTCCATTCCTTGGTGACACGTAACGCATTCCACTTTTTGATCGACGACATGCTTTTGATGGTCAAACTGTATTTCACGCACAGGATTTGGAAGCGCGACAGGATTATTCTCATCCGTATGGCAGAATCCACACTTTTCGTTCACTTCCTGTTCGTGGCAGGATTGACATTCCGTATGCGTCGGCAGCATTTTTTCAGGCGCATTCTTCGTCAATTTTTCCGGAGTATGGCAGGAGGAGCATTCGATTCCCGCATCCGCATGTTTACTGTGCGAGAATTTCAGCACTTGTTTTTTGTCGACAGGCGCATCATCGCTTGCCACTGCACTGCTGCGGCTGATGAAGACCAGCGCGACCAGAGCGGTGACGATAGAGGCTATCAGGAGGTTTTTTTTCATCATAACCAATTCAATTGTTCGCTGAACCAATAGTTCAATTTAAGGAAGATTCGCATATCGCTCTTATATTGCGGATTGCTCATCCATTGCACTTGCAGATCCGTCGATAACAACCGGTCGGGACGATAATTGACTCCGACAGTTCCGTTCACTACATCACTCGACGGATCATTTTTCGAATATTTATATGTCGCAAATCCGAGCGCACACATCGGCGTCAATTTCTGTTCCATCATCGGATAGACAGCTTGGACGGAAATTCCGTTCAGTTCACCCGCATATCCGAAATTCTGAGTATAGGTAGCGGAAAACAGGTCATACGTCCCTCCAATTACCAGTCGTTGACTGTTTTCATCCACGTACGCGACATTCGCAAATCGGGCATAGAAGAATGTTTTCGATAGAGGACGATATTCCACTCCCCCTTCGATCTCTTTTGTGCTGTTCATATTGAAAACGGAGAAGATGGAATTATATGCAACTCTCGGCTGACGATAGATATATTCTGCGGTCACATTCAATTCCGGTAAAACACCAACGCGTGCAAACGTTTGCAGTTTGGATATTTCTTCAGAATGGAAATCAAAATCTGTCTTTGCCTGAATGGTAAATTGCGTCTCATGCTGATATTCCAGGTCCAGCGATGCAAGTTCCTCTTCATTTGGCCGGCTGTTCACGACGATCGAATATGGATTGAATAACGAATCCAGTCGAAGTGCTGTATACGGCTTCCGCTGCCAGCGTTTATTCATATAACTGATTCCAACAACCGCATCTTCCGTTGCTGCATAGGTCACCTGACCGCCAAACAATCCGTTGGAGCCGATATAGTTCTTTCTGATATCACGGGATTGGATCACGTTGGAACCGCCGTAGCCGGTCACCGCCAGTGTCCGGTCCAAGAATCGCGCTGTTCCGGAAATACCATCAATCAATCCACTGCCGACTCCGGCAAAAACAAATTGGCGGCCTGCAGTAACATCTGCAATGCCGCCAATGTTCTTCATCTTTAACAGAAAGGAATTGACGCGCAACTCGGGATCAGTCTCGATACTGGAGCCAAAATCATTCGACACCATCGCGTTCATATTGAAGGTGTAGGTTTCCGTAGCTGCGTTCATATAAATATTCTCATATGCCCGGAGCAACATCATCTTCGCCTGTGCTGAATCCCTTCCTTCAAATCCATAGACCGACGTTGTCAACCGGCCGGTCATCAGCTGCGCCGAAGCGCTGACCGAGAGCAAGACGAGACCGACGTAGAGTGTGCGTATCATTATTATCCTTTCGGCATCGGGTGTTTAATTTCGTCTAATGCCTTTTTAAAATCAAAATCTTTCATCGGATGCATTTTCGGCGTGTGGCAGGTAACGCATAATTTCTCGCCGCCATTCAACACCAAACCTGCTGCAACTGCTTTTTCCTTATTCTCGGGTTTGTTATGGATCGGTTTAAATGCAGACGCTGCACCATGGCACGCTTCGCATTGCACGCCCATTTCCATTTTGAACGATTTGTCAGCGGGTTCACCGTATCCGGTGGAATGGCATTCCAAACATTCTTTTGCAGCAGTCGGATCGCCGGCAACTTTTTTTGCTGCAGCAAACTCTTTTGCTTTGTCACTCTTCAAGACTTCAAATGCTTCTGCGTGTTTCGATTTTTTCCAGATTTCGACTTGCTTCCCTTGCTTCGGAAGATTGTGGCAAGCGCACGTACTCACGCCGACAAATTTATTTTGTGCAAGCAGAGGAATTGCGAACATCACAGCCAATACCAAAACTACGAATCGTTTCATGTCAGGTCTCCTTTAAAGTAATGTGTGTCTACTATACGAAAAGCTGTTAATACAACGGCAAACTACATGCCGAAAAAAATACATAAAACTGTTGAATTATGCATCCTTTAATTTCGATGCTTCCGAAGTTTAAGAATGCAACATCCATTTGCTTTCAAAGCTGGGAAGCATAAAGACATTATTGTCCTAAATGATTCCTCATATAATAGACACTATGTTCAACTCATCAACAACAAATTACCCTTTACCAGGGATTGGATGTTTGATCTTCTCCCACATTTCTTTGTAATTAAATTCTTTGTAGCTCGGACTCTCACTATTATGGCATTTTTGACACAATGTCGGATCGTCTTTACTGATAGTGAGTCCTGCGGCAATTGCTTTTACTTTATCTTTCATGACCGTAACGGATTTATAGTCAGAACCGGGACCGTGGCACACTTCGCACTGCACACCATCTTTCATATCAAATTTTTTATCGAACGATGCGGCATCCAATCCATAACCGGCAACATGACACTTCAAGCATTCGGGGGATTCAGCAGCCGCAGTTGTAAGTCCTTTTGCTTTCGCAATTTCATTGGCCTTGTCTGTTGTCAACGTCACATACGCTTGTGAATGTTTGGACGATTTCCATATGTCGAATTGCTTCCCGGCTTTCTCCGTTTTATGACACATTGCGCACTGACTCACGCCGATGTATTTATGTTGCGACATCAACGGAATGAACATTATAACGCAAAGTACCATCATCAATTGTAACCGCAGGTTGTTCATATATTCTCCTTTTCTAACACGTGAGTGTAAATTGAATTTACGAAATCTGTTTCGTCATTCTCAATGGACACAGCCGGAGTGCCGATTCCTTCCGCTGTAGTGCAGCAGTTATGCCTGTTCTTCCTGCTTTTTTTCGATCCTTTTGATATATACAAACAGTGCAATGGCAAGCATCGACATAATCAACGTCGAGATTCCCAAGCCAATACGGCGGAAATAGTACTCGTCAATCGCACCCTGCGCCTCGCCTTTGGCAAACGACGCTGCGTCCCTTCCCTTGTCTACCACTTCTCTGAATTTCCCCTCATTGAACGAATGCACCATTGTCCGCATCTGCAAATGGGCCTGGCGGGAATCACGCAGCCGGAATTTCGCTTCTGTTACTTCCATTCCTTTCTGTTCCGCATCGTTCACCAATGCCGTGGCAATGCTGTCGTTCATGGCCAAACTATCAACCATCAGCCGCATAGATTTTGCAACGGCATAGCCTTTAGGATTCTCGTTCTCATGATGACACCGGCTGCAGACCGCTTCCGAAGTAACACCGATCAAACGGTCTGTCGCAGCGACGATACCGTGATTGCTGTGGCAGGTTTCGCATTCTGGTAACTTGCGGTCGTCGAACGCTTTTTTGTGCGGACTTGACGAAAACAGATCGGCATTCAATGCATGACACGTGCCGCAGACTTTTGATACCGACTCGACACCCGGAGGAGTTGCACCATGGTTTCCATGACAGCTATTGCACGCCGGAGCACCGACATCATGCTTCTGCAGCAGTGCGACGCCGTGGACGCTGGTGGAATATTTCTCGTACTGATTCGTTGGAATCTTATATTCCTTCATATACCGTGCATCGCTGTGACATTTGGAACATGTCCCCGGAAGGTTGATAGCATACACCGAAGATTTTGCATCCTTCGATGTGCGAATATCGTGGCTGCCGTGACAGCTGGAACAGACAGCTGGTTTGGGATCTCCTTTCCCGTTGCGAACGCCATGCACACTCGTTTTATATTTCTCTCCCTGATCGATCGGCAACGAAGGATTGTACGTCCGCATAAACGAAGCATTGGAATGGCACTTCGTACAGGTTTTTACCACATTCAGCGGATAGACGGGCGACGTTGGATTCTTCACTGAAACAATTCCATGGGCATTATGGCAAGTGATGCATTGTGCGATATGTTCTTTCCCTGTTGTTGACAATGTTCCATGGGCGCTTGTCTGGAGATTGCTCCATTGATTCACCGGCAGTTTCGAACCGTACCGTTTCATCCTTTCAGCATCGGAATGACATGTTGCACACGCTTCCGAAATTGCGTCCCCTTTCGGAACTCCTTTGTACCCAGCTTTCGGATCCATCGCCATTTCCATCTCTTCCATTTTCGGATTTCCGCCGTGACAATCCGCGCACGAAATACCCTTTGATGCATGGATATCATGCTGGAACAATTCTGCCGGTTTATCCCCGACGATATTGGTGTGGCACGTTAGGCACTGATCTCCAGCGAAGGATATCCCGGCGGCCATGAGAAGTGATGCAGCAATGAATCCGAGAAAACGATATGTGTGTCTCATGCGAGCCATCCAATAATCGTAAAGAGGAGAATGTACATCACAACAAACAATCCGATGTAATTGATATACCGGTTATGTTCACCTCTGGAGCTTTTCCGGTCCCAGAACGGTACCATCATCCATAAAAATCCTGCAAGACCGAATGTCAGGACACCGAGCACTTCGCCGTCGATGATCCACACCTTTGCGGGAATGTACTTTAGTGTTTGGAACATGAAGAGAAAATACCATTCCGGTTTGATCCCTTCCGGAGCTGAGGCAAATGGATCCGCTTTCGTCCCCAATTCCCATGGGAAGAATACCGCAAGAATTGCCAACACGTTCAACACCAACAGCCAGAACAGCATATCACGGAGCAGAAAATTCGGAAAGAACGGCATCGTCTTCCGTTCCTTTTCCGGAGTGTCTGCATAATGCAGCGGCTCGCTCATTCCCTGCCGATTCACAAAGAGCAAATGTGCTCCCAGCAATACCGTAAAGATACCGGGAAGCACAGCGACATGAAATCCAAAAAGACGGGATAGTGTTGCTCCCGTGACGTCGTCGCCGCCGCGCATGAATTGAAGGATCGGTTTGCCGACGATCGGAACAACACCGGTAATTTCCGTCCCGACTTTGGTCGCAAAAAATGCCAGTTCATTCCACGGCAACAAATATCCGGTAAATCCGAATCCGAGCAGCAGAAAGAGCATCAACATGCCGCTGAGCCACGTCATCTCCCTTGGCTTTCGGTAGGCCCGTTCAAAGAAAACGCTGAACATGTGAATCATTGTCGTCAGGATGAACAGATTTGCCGTCCAGCTATGAAGGGAACGGATCAACCAGCCGAATGCAACTTTGGACATGATGAATTGAATACTTTCGAAGGCAAGTTCTTCACTCCCTTTATAATACATCAATAAAAGGATACCGGTGATCACCTGGATGATAAAGAGGAACAATGAAACGCCGCCGAAGTAGTACCAAATGGAATGACGATGAACGGGAACATATTTCTTCGCCATGAACTTGATAAGATCTCCAAGTTCCAACCGTTCATCGACCCACGCATAGAGTTTTTGTAATGTCGGTTTCATGATATTTTAGAAATGGATACCTCCTCTCCCTGCACAGTCACTCTGAATTCATCCAGAGGACGCGGAGGCGGACCAGAGACATTCCGTCCGTTCAAATCATATTTTCCATTGTGACATGCGCACCAAATCATTCCAAAGTCTTTCCGATAGGAGACGGTACAATCAAGGTGGGTACAGACAGCGGAAAATGCTTTAAATTCACCTTTGGGATTTCGAATGAGGATAACCGGTTTGTTTCCGAATTTCACGATCGACCCGGAGTCGTTCGCAAAGTCCGATACCTTGCCCGCTTTTACACTGTTGACAACAACTTCGGCTTGTTTCGGAGGTTTGAGGTAGGCCATCACTGGGTATAAAACTGCTGCAAGCCAAGCGGTGACTCCGCCAAACAGAATATACCGAAGAAAATCCCTTTTATTCTGTTGAACATTCGGATCGGAAATATCCGGCATAGCCTTCCTCCTTATTGTTGGGGTGAATATCGAACTTTATCAATTAAGTTCAAATTGCTTTTTCATCAAGATTTTCAATGTGCTACTTTTCAGCACGCTTCACGTCGCCGACGGAGAAGTTTCCCACGGCGGCATGACTTTAATAAGTATCCAAAGGATCACAAAGGGCAATAACAATAGCACAAACGTCATCAGAAGGCCTTCAATTCCAGTAATATCCATTTTATAGACTGTCAATCCACGGAAACTCTTCGAGAACATCTGTCCGCCCATCACGACATTCCAGCGTGTCGCAAAAATCCCCATCTGAATAAGGATTGCACCAAGGAAATAAAACAGTTTCCGCAATTCTTCATCCACCCTGAACAATTTAATAAAGAGGATCAATGCAAGTGGAATAATCATTCCCAACAGGACCTGAACGATTCCGAGACTGATAAAGAGTTTGTTCATTACCAGATCGGAAAGAATCTTGATCGACTCTTCGCTTTCGTACAGCCGGTGAATGAAATCGAGCATTTCCAACGAGAAGTCGATGATCACGGCAACAAAAAGGAATGATGCCATCTTGTCGATGCATGCCATATCGATTTTTTGACCTCGTAGCGGAGTCACGATCATATACAGTAACATTACCATCGCAATGCCCGAAACAATGGCGGAGAAGAGGAAGACGATCGGTATCAGCACGCTGCTCCACCACGGATTCGCCTTAATGGAGCCGAAGATAAATCCGACATACCCATGAAGCAGGAATGCCGATGGAATTCCGATGATAGTAATAAATTTTACCGCCTTCATATCAAAGCGTTCACCTTCTTCGCTTGTATCTTTGGAGAAGAGCGCCAGAGCGCGATGAACAAACCGCATCACCGGTTTGTCGGTATCTGTCCACCGTATCAGGTCACGGCGATACGTAAACCATATCTCCAAGAGCAGAACGACCATCAAATACCAAGCGTACACAAAACCAAACATTGCCATGGCGGAGGTGAAATTCGGCGTGAGGAAGATCTCATACGACCGTTCCCAATGACCAAGATGCATTTGCAGCGGCAAAGGAGCGATGATCATAAATGAAAGTGCCGTCAGCATCGATAACCTATATACAGGCTGTAACTGTTTTACCTTAAATACTTTCACCAGGGATGCAAGGATAAATGCACCAGCAACGAGTCCAGTCAAGTACGGATAGACGACAATCAAAATGCTCCAATGGAATTCCACTTCATTCGGGTAAATATATCCGCTCACCTGACGGAGCATTTCATAGAGATGTTCATTGGCAGGATTCATCAGCGCACCTCCCCATCTAAATCGGCGTATTGGACTTTCGGATCGGTATTAAGTGATGGTTTCAACACATGCAACTTGAACATTCGTTTGAATCGGGTCAACGGGCTTGCAGTGCTGCGCGTATCGCCGAAGATACGGGCTTGCGTAGGACATACTTCCACACACGCCGGCAGCAGTCCTTTGGTGATCCGATGGTAACAGAATGTGCATTTATCAGCCGTTGATGTTACCGGATTGAGATACCGCGCGCCATAAGGACACGCCTGAATACAATACCGGCAACCGATGCAGCGTTCCGAATCGACCAGGATCACGCCGTCATCCGTTTTAAATGTCGCACCGACGGGGCATACTTGCACACACGGAGGATGATCGCAGTGATTGCATAATTTCGGGACAAAGAAACTCCGCATCACATCTTTTTCAGAAACAGTATTACCCAGAGTGTCGATCCGCGGATCGATGCTCTTAACGATCACTTCACCGTCTTTCTTGATACTGTATCGTTCCACCCAGGTGCGAAAATAGAACGGTTCCTTCGGGACACCATTTTCTTCTTTGCACGCTTCCATGCACTTACCACATCCGATGCACTTGTTGACCTGGATACCCATACCGTAATAATGTTTGGACGCATCGTAATCAGTCGGTTCCGCGGAAGCGCGTTTAAACACACTGCTGATCAAACCGAATTGCGCCAACAAGGTAAATCCTTTACCAAAGAATCGTCTTCGTTCCATATCAATTCACCTCCGGCATGTGTGGATAATGACATTCCCAACATAAATATTTTTCGCCGTGCGAGCTGAGATCTACTTTGGGCGTTTCTTTCACCGTAGAATCAGTGGCATGACATTTCCCGCAGAAGGATCGGTCATTCGGAATATTCGCTTTGATAACCCGCGGCGAGACCTTATGTTGTTCGTTCACATTGTGGCATGTGGTGCATTCCAGTTGAACATGCGGAGACACAGCTTTGGTCCGCGCGATCTGTTCGTGGCACGCCTGACAATCCTTCGGCACTCTTGGCGGTTTCGGATCATGCGGATTGTGGCAAGTGATACACTGTTTGCCGGGATTATGAACAACGGGATTTATTTGTGGAAAGCCTGTGGGTCTGGAGGGATTAAATACATGACAGAGGGTGCATGCTTCACGTTTCCTGTTGATGACCGGTTTCACTTCCTGGTCTTCCGTGTGCGATTGTGCAGCGCCGTGGCACGTTTCACAGGCCAAATTTTTATGATAGCCTGTTTTTTTCAGATCGTATTGTTCGTGACAATCGGCGCATACTTCCGAACCGGCGTGCCGGACCGGGTGCGCCACTTCCCGTTCAATTGTCGCTTTCCTGTGTTCCTCGCTGTTTTTCAACGATTCGGGAATCAATGAACGGAGTGTCAGTACTAAAGCAATGAATACAAGAAATACTGTACTCACACGAAGCAGGGAATCCGGAATTTTTTGAAGAAACCGTTTCATTCATTCTCCTTTGTTTAAATACTTCAAACGCTGGTGCTATGAATTCAACAAGCTATATCTCCAACTACACCTACTGATTACCGTGACAATCGCTGCAGTTCATCTCTTTCCATGCGTCGCCGATATCCACGGGGTGCTCATACGTGACGCCATCGAGGGAAACATGAAGGTCTTTCTTATCCAATTTTTGTGCAAGGATTACATGACAAGTATTACAATCGCGGGAGAGCACTTTGCCGTTGTCTCCCACATGCTTGCCGTCGTGGCAGCGGAAACATCCGGGAGAATACATATGTCCGATATTGTTCGGATAGTGTTTCCATGAAACCTGCATTTCAGGGAAAAAATTGCGGCTATAAATTTTTTTGATCCGTTCTACCGCACTGTCAATATCCGCTTTCATTGTTCGGCTGACATTGGAATAGCGGAGTGCATATTGCTCTCGGACGAAAATGCCAATGCTGTCCATTGCACCCTGCTCTGTTGCGTACGGCCTTCCCAGCGCTTCGACACTGATCGATTTTGCATTCGGAAGCTTAGGATTAATCCAACCGAGTTTCATCGCTTCATTCACCGTTTCATTCGGCGTACGATAGATATGTGTCGGGCGATTGTGGCAATCGATGCAATCCATCCGCCGCACTTCGGCATTTTTCAATTGTTCTTCTTGGAAGGATTCATCTGTCGTCTTATACGTAACGATCTTTCCATCTTTTTCATAAACTTGTACGACCGGAATCACCTGTCGCTGGCTGTCCGTTGCAGCGTACATTATTTTGTTAGCGATATTCATGTGCCAATGAATACCGGACGTCGGCCCGGTTTCCGTATTTCCGCCGCCGATCTTCAGCAACAGATTCATCCACCACGATGTATTCTGTTCATCGGAAAGGAAATATGTTTTTTCAACCTGTTTTTCTGCAAAGAAATGTTTCGGCCAATGACATTGTTCGCACGTCTGTTGTGCAGGACGGAGATTCCGGACCGGTGTTTCAATGGGACGGCTGTACTTATTAAAAAGTACAGAATACACTTGGTATGCCCCGGATAATTTCGATTTCACGTACCAATCCGCTCCGGAACCCACATGACATTCCGCGCACGAAACTCTCGCATGCGGCGAATACATGTATGCCGTATATTCCGGTTTCATCACCGTATGGCAGGTTGTTCCACAAAATTGTACGGATTCGGTGTATTCATACATTTGAAAACTTCCAAAGGCGAGTGCAACGAGGAACAGCAAACTCAATCCTGATACGAACCCAAACACTGTCCGGTGATGGGGATCGTTCAAATTGATTGCCGGAAAATGATACTCAATACCGCGGGCATGACGCCGCAGCCACCATTGCCGGATCATGCCGCCCAACGTGATCGCCAATCCCAAAATTAAAAACATCGGGAGGATGATAAACGTGATGATACCGACATACGCTCTGCCGCCACCCGCGAAGTAATCCAACACCATCAGAAACAGACCGAGGAAAAGACTGACTCCAGCGATGGCGGCACCGATCATGCTTATGGGATTGAAAAATACTTTTGGAATGAATCTACGCATCGAATGCCCTTTTCCCTTATTGATAGTTAAAGATCATCGCATAGATGATCCAGATAACAATGCTGAACCCGAGTGTGAGCGCAGTCCAGCCGAACACTTTTATCGCCCGAATGACTATCGGCTGGTACGGTTCTACAAGATGCTGCTCCAGTGTACCATTTTTTACTAATTCCTCATACTCTGCAGGTTTGTCCCGCTTTAATTCTTCCACGGACATCCTGCCGGAGAAGACGACGATATCCATCGGGAATTTTTCCGGACGCAGATGGGTATTGAAGAAGTGGATCGTGAAAATAAATCCGGTTGCCAGCAATGCCTCATCACTGTGAATGATGGTCGCAACGTTAATCGCCCATCCCGGCAGGAAATTGGTAAAGAATTCCGGGAACCAAAGCGTGGCACCTGTCGATCCGATCACGAAGATTCCCCAGAACACTGCGAAATAATCAAATTTTTCCCAATAGGTCCATCGTCCGTACTGCGGCCTGGGGCCTTTTCCGATGAACCATTTTATTGAGTCGATCATATCGATCAGATCCCGCTTCATGGGAAGCATCGAGTTCTTGCCAAAAATCAGGTTCTTCCATGTGCCAAATTCTTTTTTCTTCCTTCGGAACAGATCGACAATATGCGTGATGAAAATTCCAACGAGGAAAAGCGCTGCAACGCGGTGGACATACCCGGCCGATTCGAATCCGCCGAAGAACCGTGATACGACTCCCGCCCACCCCGTGTAGGAAAACTTCAGCGTCATACCGGTTAATGCTAACGAAATGAAACTGACAACCATAATGATATGCAGAATCCTGTTCAACCGGCTGAATCGCTGATACTGCGGTTCATTCATATGCTCGCGTTCCACTTTGATATGTTCTTTCCTCATCTGCCACGCGCGTGGCAGCCACAACAAAGTGTGTAATCCAAATATGGCGAACGTACCGACAACGAGCGACGTCATTCCCCAGAATACCCAGAACAAGATCGGATACTTCTCCGGATCGTGATGTGTTGCATGCGTCAGGTAACCGGCAAATCGTCTGTTTGCACCGGGATGGCATTTTTGACACGTTTGAACAACATTGACACGGCTTAAATGTGATTCCGGATTCGATGTTGGAAGAATATCATGCGAACCGTGACAGTCATAGCATTTAGCTGTTTTCGTGTATCCAAGTTGAGCTACTTTCCCGTGGTATGTATCAAAATAGGTTTTTGCGATCTCATCATGGCATTTCCCGCAAGTGGTCATGACGCCAAGTTTGAATCCCTGCGCATCGGTTCGGTTAATAGTATGTGCTGTATGGCAATCATTACAGACTGGCAGCGGTTTATCAGATTTCGATACGAGACGCGAATGAATACTTTTTGAAAACTTTTCTTCTATTCCGTGATGACATTTCCCGCACGTTGCCGGCATGTTTTGCGAATTGATACTGGACGTGGAATCCGATTTCGGCAATTCACGATGAGATGTATGGCAATCCGTGCATTTTGCAGTGACTGTTAATCCGCTTTTCGCCAATCCTTTCCCGTGAATGCTCTCTGCGTAGTGGTTGATAATATTATGTTCCTCGCCTTTGTATCGCACCGCAGCCTTCTGTCCTTCCTGATGGCAGCGGGCACACAATGCAGGAACGTTAATGGCAAAAATCGGAGATTTCGGATCGGCCTTCCCTTTCACACCATGAGTGCCATGACATTCCTTACAGGTCGGTGCGTTCTTATCGTTTGCGGCAAACAATTTTCCGTGCGTACTCAGTTTATACTGATCGCCCACTTCTGTATGGCATTGCGCGCAATCGACTTTTTTCGTGATAGCATCGCAGGGGCGTGTATGGGACGATTTCACTTCGCTGTGGCATTGACTGCAGGCAACTTTCGGACCGTGCATCGATGCTGCATATTCCGAAACATCGACGAATAATGACCGGCCGTCCTTCGACGCCTTGATATCTTTCTTCTCATGACATGTCATGCAATCTTTATTCGCCATGCCCTGGTCATAGAACACTTTGCGCGCTTTATGCGGCTGGTGACAGTCCACGCATGCAGGAAGCACATTCGCTTCCTTCTCCCACAACTCACCCTTGATCACTTTGCGATGCACGATCTCAATTTGGGTATGACATTTTTGACAGGTCTTAGCAATATTTTTCCGGTTGATCGACGATTTTGGATCAGTGTGTGGACGGACCATATGCGGCGTATGGCACGATGCACACGTTGCGGCTACCGAGAGACCTTTCTTCAGCAATCCCTCGCCGTGAATACTCTCCGTATAATTCTCAAGGATATGATCCTGCGAAACAGTTCGCTGACGAGAAACAGCTGCACCTTCCTTGTGACATTTCCCGCACGTGTAGGGAACATTAAATGGGGCAACCGTGGATTTAGGATTTGATGCAGGAAGGATTTCGTGCTTCGTATGACAATCGTAACATCGCGGTGCCAGCGGATCGCCTTTTGCTGCCTGCTCACCATGCCGGCATTGTTTGTAGAGATCCTGTTCATTTTCATGACAGGTTCCGCACTGCACAGGAGTGATAGTCTCTTTATGAGGAAGGTTGTTCGGATCAAAACCTTCGTGACAGGAAACGCATTCCAGGTCTTTATGGATAGAAGAACCAAACTTCTTTTCATCGACAAACAACGGAACGACTTTCCCGTTCTTTTCCATCGTCAGCGTATGATCCGTATGGCACGCCAAGCATTCTGATTTATCCTGAGCAGCGACAATCGTGGAGAGTGCAAGAAATCCGCCGATGAAAATTACTGTAAATATATATGATCGAATAGTCATGCGTCGGGGTTCGATTATTGAGCGTCCTGTTCCTTAGAATCCTGTTGTCCTTGTGATAATTCCTGTTCTTTGATCCGCCGCAATTCCAGCGGATGTTCATCAGCCATTTCTTCCTCAGAAATAGTCCCTTTCCACCACGCAAGATTCATCGGATATACATCGGGATTGAAGATAATAAAGTAGAAGTGCCAGACAATGATCGCTAGTGTCGCCAACCATGCTTCATAATAGTGCACTACGCGAGCAACATCCCAGCCGGATTTGCCGATAATGTTGATGAATGTAACGTCGAACCAAAGAATAAAGCCCGTCAAGCCCATCACCATTGTTCCCCAGATCAACGCCCAATATTCTGCTTTTTCGATATAGCTGAAACGATCCAGCAGCGGTTTTTCCTTTGTGATACCGAGATTATATTTCGCCACATTTAGCGCATCGTAAACATCGGAAATCTCCGGCAACAGGTCCCGAATCAACTGTTTGCCCCGCGGCACAAAGAAGATGTAATAGAGATGATACAGTGAAGCGAGGATCATGATCACAGCCGCCGTGCGATGAATGATACCGCGAATATCGAACACCGATTCACTCAACGAACGAATGCTCACCACCCACCAAGCATCGGGATACCGGAGCATGAATCCTGTCAGCACCAGTGTGATGAAACTCAGTGCCAATGCAGCATGCTGCAGGCGTTCACTCAGCGTCATTCGGACATACAGACTGTGTCCGATCTCATCTTCTTCATAATCATACCCGTGACGGCGGTGGCGGAGGCGACGTTTCGATTTGCGCCGGAAGTCGAGGATATTGTGGATAGCCATTCCGCCAATCGTCACGACGATGAGCACTACATAGAAATTCGATACGATATAAATCAGCTCATCTTCGCTGTCCGCCTGCGTCGTTACGTGAACGGCGCCGATGGCAAAATTTTGTCCTGCACCGGGATGGCATTTGCCGCATGTTATTGCAAGATTAGCTTTGTTCACACGCGACTTCGGATCGCTCGACGGCAGGATGTCATGGAATCCATGGCAGCTTGCGCAATTGGCAGCTTCTTTGCTGCCGGATTTTACGGCAAGCCCATGATAACTGTCGTTAAAAGTTTTTGCCCTTCCGGTAGGAAGACCGAATTTCTCTGACATCTTAACCGAATTATGGCACGGTGCACAGACTTCTTCAGACACATGCAATTTTGAAACAGGAGAATCCGGATCTTTCGTACCGAGCAATTTATGTTCGCCATGGCAATCCGTACAGACAGGTGAAGCTATATTACCGGCAGCAAATGCTTTCCCATGAATACTGGTTTTATATTTTATTACAACATCAGCATGACATTGCGAACAGGTGGTCGGAATATTGTTCCGATTGACCTTTGAAACCGGATT
>JBAYJG010000037.1:0-16290 GCA_041665225.1 Bacteroidota bacterium | reverse complement strand
TCTTGGGAGTTCTACCCTTTGGAATTTCACTGCTGAACGGAAATGGCTGGATATTGATCTTCGGAATTCTTTTTACATTCGCCGCGATTGGAGATTTTATGATCATCTGGCTCATCCGTTCAGTTGCCGGAGATGCACTGGTAGAGGACCATCCTGAGAATGCAGGATGTTATGTGTACGAAGAAGAGAAAGTGGATTCTCCGTCAACGACGAATATCCTTTAAAAGAGACAACGCGCCGGTCGGCGCGTTGTATTCTTACAGAATTGTTACCTGATATTATTTTCTGCTGTTTAACTTCGATAACAATCGAAGGATTTCGATATACAGCCAGATCAACGTCACCATCAATCCGAATGCCGCATACCACTCCATAAATTTCGGCGCACCTTGTTCTGCTCCCTTTTCGATAAAATCGAAGTCGAGCACGAGATTGAGCGCAGCGATCACCACCACCACCAAGCTGAAGCCGATGCCGATGAGTCCGTTCTCATGGATGTAAGGAATCGAAGTACCGAAGAAACTCATGATCCAACCGATCAGATAGATTAACGCAATCCCGCCGGTTGCGGCAAAGATGCCCAGCTTGAAATTTTCTGTCACTTTGATCATACCGGATTTGTAGGCGATCAGCAGGCATCCTGCTGTTCCGAATGTCAGCGCGACTGCCTGGATGACGATTCCTTCATAGGTAGATTCGAGAATCGCGGAGATCCCTCCGAGGGCGAATCCTTCCAGAACGGCATACAACGGCGCCGTCACCGGGGACCATTCCTTTTTAAAGACCGTGACAATGGAAACAACCAATCCGCCGATGATGCCGATTATCATCCACATGGAGAGCGATTCGAAGTTCTGTTCCAGGAACAGGCTCCATGTATACGCTGCGGAAGCAATCAGCAGCAGAAGCATCATGCCTGTTTTGTTTACCGTTCCCTGCAGTGTCATCGCTTCGTCGGACTGTTCCGCTCCGGTCAGTTGGAATGTCTTGTCGTTCAGCGCAGGATTTGCGGTTCTCATCATATATAGTACTCCTTAATATTTTTCGTTTGATGTATCGGAAACAAATATACAAAATTTCTGCGGTTTGCAGAAATTCATTTTTCCTCTTTCCAGTAACATGACCGAGCGTTGGCAGAGCAACGATACGGATCCTGACAATATCCACACTGTTTTTTTGACTTTCGTTCCCGTTTGGAGTACCTTTGCTATACGAACTCAACGATTGGACCAATGCCGAAGCACGTACGACTCATTCTCATCACGCTCGTTCTCGTAACTTTCCAAACCACGATCGTCAGTTTCACTTCCATCGCGAACATCATTCCCGATGTAATGCTGATCTGGATTGTGTACATCGCCATCACCCAGGGACAGATCCCGGCGACGGTGTACGGATTCGCCATCGGCGTGCTGCTGGACCTGGTGAGCGGACAATTTCTCGGGCTCTCCGCTCTCTCCAAAACTGTTGCTGGTTTCCTGGCAGGGTACTTCTTTCACGAGAACAAGATCGACATCAATCTTGCGAACTATCAGTTCCTGATTTTCGTCGGCACTGCGTCGTTCGCACACAATCTTATTTATTTTACCATCTTCACGCAGGGAAGCGATGTGGACCTGCTCACGGCGGTGTTCCGGTTCGGACTGTTCTCCACGATCTATACGACGTTCGTCTCTTCGATACCGATGTTCATCCACGCCCGAAAACCGATGCTGCGATAATGGTGATCCGATAAACTTATGATCGATGAATTTGGTTCCGCGGAACGGCGGCTGGTGATCAGGATCGTTCTTCTTGCAGGATTTTTGATCCTGTTTGTCCGGTTGTTCCAGCTTCAGTACATCAACGCCGAACTGTACGGCAAGGAAGCGGAAGAGAACTCCATCCGCAACGTGCCGAAAGTAGCAATCCGCGGTTATGTGTACGACCGGAAAGGAAAACTGCTTATCGACAACCGTCCGTCGTACACCGTTATGCTGACACCGGTAGACTTTGATAAGCGGCAACTTCCGCTCCTCTCCACCATCCTTTCCATGACCGAAGAGTCTGTGTTGGACAGGATCAAACGGGGACGAAAATATAATGCATTCATTCCCACACGCATCAAGCGCGATATCTCCTTCGCGGAACTTTCCATGCTGGAAGAACATAAAGATAAGCTGTACGGTGTGGAGATTCAGATGGAATCAAAACGATTTTATCCCACCACTGCGCGCGGCAGCCATCTGTTCGGTTATGCGAAGGAAATTTCCGATGCGCAGCTGGAAAAACAGAAATCCGACTATCAGCCGGGGGATATCATCGGCAGCACCGGCATCGAAGCGAAGTACGAACAGTTCCTTCGCGGTGTGAAAGGATTCGAATTCATTTCGCAGAATGCCAAAGGACAGATTATCGGAAATTTCGACAACGGCAAGCACGACATCCCTCCCATCGACGGATTGGACCTGCAGCTGTCAATCGACGGGGATGTACAGGCGCTGGCGGAATCGCTGATGGCGGATAAGCGCGGTGCCGTGGTCGCCATCGATCCTCGCAATGGCGGCATCATCGCCCTCGTCAGCAAACCAGATTACGATCTGTCTCTGCTGAGTGGAACTACTCCGCCGGATATCTGGAGGGCGTTGAACAACGACGAAGGAATTCCTCTCTATAACCGTGCGACGTTAACGCGGTATCCTCCCGGATCGACATTCAAAATGCTGCTGGCGCTGACAGCGCTCGACAGTAAAATCATCGATGAAAACTGGACCATCACCTGCACCGGCGCGTACCGGTACGGGAACAAAGTATTCAAGTGCGAGCATGTTCATGGTAAAGTGAATGTGGTCGATGCGATCCATCGGTCGTGCAACGTCTTCTTCTATCAATTGATGCTGAAAGTCGGATTGGATGCCTGGAGCGATATGGGAAGAAAATTCGGCTTCGGCAGTCAGACGAAAGTGGATATCACGGAAGAAAATTCCGGATTGATGCCCGACCGGAATTATTACGACCGCGTCCACGGCAAAGGAAAATGGACACAAGGATATCTCATCAGCCTTGGCATCGGTCAGGGTGAGGTCGGGGTGACTCCGCTGCAAATGGCGAACTATGCAGCGCTTCTGGCAAATAAAGGAAAATTCTACCAGCCCCACGCAGTAAATAGCATTATCAATAAACGGACAAAGCAGGTAGAACGTGTCCCCGTCGATCTGCGGCAGATCTCGCTCTCCGACAAGTCGTGGGAACTCGTGCGCGAAGGAATGCGGCGCGTGGTTATGGAGGCAGGAGGAACAGGCAGGGCAGCCTTCGTGCCGGGAATTGAAGTCGCAGGAAAGACAGGAACAGCACAAAATCCCCACGGCAAATCACATGCATGGTTCATGGGATTCGCACCGTTCGAGGATCCGAAGATTGCCATTTGTGTGATGATAGAGAATGTCGGGTACGGCGGCGCGTTTGCAGCTCCGCTGGCGGGATTATGCATGGAAGAATATCTGTACGGCGAGATCATCCGGTACGGAAAACAGCCGGTACCACCGATCCCAAATCCGCCGGACGAGGAATCGGTTGCAACCAATGGACGGTAATGAACATTTATGAACTCCTTCTTTAAAGAATATTTCGATTGGACAATCTTTCTTTGCATCCTGGTGCTGGCGGCATCCGGACTGCTTTCCATTTACAGCGCTACGTACGATGCTTATGAAGGGCGAGACTTCTTCCGTCAGCTGTTGTGGTTTGGCGTAGGATTCATTTCTATGATAACAATGCTCCTTCTGCCGCTACGGTGGTTGCAGCGGAACGCATTGAGGATTTTTTTCGCTTCTCTCAGTTTACTGGTGTTGGTACTGGTGGCGGGAAAACGGGTGTATGGATCGCAAAGCTGGCTCGGCTTCGGCGGACTCGGTATTCAGCCGTCAGAATTTGTAAAGATCTCAACCATGCTTGCCCTTGCATCCTTTTTAAGCAGAAGCGATGTGAAAGCAACCGATCTGAAAGACCTGGTGAAGACCAGCGCACTTGTTGCACTGCCGATCGGCTTAATTATGCTGCAACCCGATTTCGGCACGTCCCTCACTTTCCTGGCAATGTTCATTCCCGTGCTCTACTGGGCGGGTGCCTCAAAATTCCTGATCATCATCATCATTGCGCCGGCATTTGTCGCGGCAGCATCCATTTTCGGTACAACGCCATTCCTGATCGTGCTTGTGCTGCTTGGCATCGGTCTCTATCTGCTGCGTCAGGAAAATCCCTTTTTCGCCACACTGGTCTTCGGTGTAAATGTTGTTATCGGATTTTTCGTCCAGATCGTCTACGACAAACTTCCGCTCTATCAGCAAAAGCGAATTGCAACATTCCTCGATCCCAATAACGATCCGCTCGGCGCAGGATATAATGTGATCCAAGCAAAAGTGGCCATCGGTTCCGGCGGATTATGGGGGAAGGGGTTCATGCGGGGGACACAGACGCAGCTGAGTTTCATTCCAAAACAGTGGACCGATTTCATCTTCTGCGTTCCGGGTGAAGAGTTCGGATTCCTCGGCGGCGTAGTGGTGCTGGGGGTGTTTGCCATCCTGTTGTTCCACAGCGTGCGGCTTGCCTCCATTGCAAAGAACAGATTCGGTTCATTGCTCGCGATTGGATTCACCTCCCTGTTCGCCTTTCACGTGTTCGTCAACATCGGCATGTCGGTCGGACTGATGCCGGTGATCGGCATTCCCCTTCCTTTTCTCAGTTACGGCGGTTCATCGCTCGTCTCCTACATGATGGTCGCGGGTTTATTGATGAATGTCTACGCCAACAGGAAGGAATACTAGACCTTCCGCTTGTTCGTGGCCGGCTTGAACTTCCTTATCAAATTTTCTACTTTACGACACCACCCAACAGTCGATACCGTCAACTGTTTAGGCGGCCGATCACCTCTTCTTCTCCCTTTTCTTTTTTTCGACTATGCAGCGTATGAAATATCTATTACTTACGGTTTCTGTTTTCATTTTTTGTCAGCACATCTTCTCTGCTGCACCAACGCAGGACCTGTTGGAAAAAATCGATGTTGCCAAACAGAGTCTTTCCGGTACTACGAATACAGAAGCCCGTATCGATCTGATGTGCGAAATTGCGGATCTCTATTACACCGTAAATCCTGATAGCGGACTGGCCTACGGGAATGCTGCGTTGTCCCTTGCGTATGCGAACAATTATCTGCGCGGAAAAATCAACGCCCATGACCGGCTTGGATTCCTCTATCAAACTCTCGGCAAGTTCGATCATGCATCGGAACATTTGACCTCCGCACTGCAACTTTCGGAACTCTCGCCGGACAGCATTAAGACCATCGATATTTTGAACCATTTAGGATCGATGAACTATAACCAGAATACCGAAAAAGCACTCGCCTATTATCTGCGCGCCCTGCAGCTGAGTCAAACGGTGAACGACAACCGCCGGATTGCCAGCAGTTACAATCACATTGGCATGATCTACATGCAGCAGAAGAACTATGCGAAAGCGCTGGAGCACAACCTGAAATCGCTGCGGGCATGGATCCAGATCGATTCGATGAAGACTACCGGCGTACTAAGCGACATCGGAAACATCTATTACCGTCTGCTCGATTATTCCAGTGCACTGGCGTATTACGAGCGCGCGCATAGGATCGCGGAAAAGAATTCGGACTATCTCGCCCTGGGTTATACGCTCGCCAATTCTGGAATTGTACTGATCGAAATGGGAAGGATGACAGAGGCGATACAAAAACTGCAGGAGTCGCTGAAGTACCGCCAGCTGTTGGACAACAAAGAAGGAATCAGCAACAGCTTGGCGTTGCTTGCACGGTGGTATTACCGTCAGCGCGATTACGATCATGCCTATTCGTACGCGAAACAAAACATGGAACTTGCGCGGTCCATCGGGATCAAGAGCTCGGTGTTCGATGCGTATCAAATCATTGTCGAGATCCTGACGGCACAGCAGCAATATTCCAAAGCACTTCAATACAAAACAGAATGGGTTGCGTACCAGGACAGTGTTACGGAAAACGAGAATTCTGCACTTCTGACCCGGATGGAAGTGCTTTACGAAACGGAACGAAAGGAAACAGAGAATAAACTGTTGAAGGAACAACAGGCAAAAACGGAGGCAATCCTTCAGCAGCAGATCATCATTACAATTTCCGTTGCCGTACTGTTGCTGCTGAGCAGCATTGCAACAATACTGTTATACCGGTCCAACAAATTGAAACAAGAGATCAACAAAACTCTGCTGAAGCAGAAGGATATCATCGAAGAACAAAAACATCAAATGGAAACGCTGAATGGCGTTAAGGATAAACTCTTCTCCATTGTAACGCACGACTTGCGCGGCCCCATCTCCTCCTTAAAGATGTTCATCACCTATCTGCGGGATGAAACGCTCGACCAGCAAATGATCAAAGACTATACACAGCAATCTTCCGCGACCATCGACCGGATTACCGATATGATGGAAAACGTACTGCAGTGGTCGAAAAGCCAGTGGAAAGGATTAAGCGCCGAACCGACGCAGATCAACCTGCACCAGATTGCGAAGGAAAAGATCCGCCTGATGGAAACGATGGCACAAAAAAAGAATTTGACTGTCCACAATCTTATTCCGCCGGCAGCCGAAGCATATGCCGATCTGCAAATGATCCAGATTGTGTTCCGGAACCTTCTGACAAACGCGATCAAATTTACGGAACAGAGCGGGACAATCAGGATCCGCTGCGCCGACTATGACGATTATGTCGAAG
Source organism: Bacteroidota bacterium (assembly GCA_041665225.1). GTDB lineage: Bacteria > Bacteroidota > Ignavibacteria > UBA10030 > UBA8401 > UBA8401. The sequence continues at coordinate 9,536 of JBAYJG010000037.1, read as the reverse complement.
TCTCCGTTGAAGATTCCGGCATCGGCATGTCCAAAGAGCAAATCGACACTGCATTCTCGTTCGAACATTCTCCGAAGGCGGGAACAAATGAAGAGCTCGGAACAGGGCTGGGACTGTTATTGTGCAAAGAATTCGTCGAAAAGAACGGCGGAACGATCAAAGTGGAAAGTGTTCTTGGCGCAGGAAGCGTTTTTACGTTCACCGTCCCGCGGTCCAAAAAGATTTCGGAAGGAATGTTGAATCAACTATCGGCATGAGCCAGACAGAGACAACATGTTTACCACTCTCTTGTCTCGCCGATCTTCAGCGCCCAAAAATCTTCCTTCGATAATTGTTTTTGCGCAACGGCATTTGCCAGACGTTTCGGCGGTTCATCCATCGGCTCATCGGTCATCACATACGCACCCCAATGAATCGGAAGCATCTTCTTTCCCCGCAGGTCTAAAAATGTTTGCACCGCTTCATCCGGATTCATATGCACCGGTTTCATCAGTTTTTCCGGTTCATAGGCGCCGATCGGGATCATCGCCAAATCGAACGGACCGAACTTCGTACCGATGTTTTTAAAGTGTGAACAGTATCCCGAATCGGCCCCGAAATACAATTTCTTTTTCCCCAGTACCGTCCACGAACACCATAGCGTCTGGTTCCTATCGTTCAGCCACCGTCCGGAAAAATGCTGCGACGGTGTGCAGATGATCTTCAAAGAATTGAATGTCGCACCCTCCCACCAATCCAATTCCTCCACATTGCGGATCCCTCGTTCTTCGAACCAATCCCGCACACGCAGCGGCACGAAGAACTTCACGTTTGGATTGCGGTCGACGATCTCTTCAATGGATGATTCGTCGAGATGATCGTAGTGATTATGAGAGATAAGAATGAAATCGATCGGCGGAAGTTTTTCAATAGCGAGTCCCGGCTCAGAGATCCGTTCTGTTCCCGCCCATTTGAATGGACCGACGCGGCTGGACCAGACCGGATCGGTAAGGAACGTTTGACCTTCCATCTGAACCAGCACAGTTGAATGGCCGATCCACGTTGCGGTGTACGGTTTATGTTCACCGAGCAGCACACCATCGTTATATACGCGCGGGATTTCCACTTTTTCTGCAGAAGAAAATGAAGAAGGAAGTTTCTTCAGTATCCACGGAGCCATCTCCGTAAACTCCGCTTCGGTAAAACCGGGATCGGTGTTGATAAAACCGTTCTCACCGTGATGCGGAGGAAGACCAAACCGATCCTGTGCAAATACCGAAATGGAGGGGAGCACAAATGGAGCAAGAACGAGTTTTTTTAAGAGGGAACGGCGATCCATAGTGAAAAGTAGGAACTAAATTCTATTAAGAGCAAGAACTATGGTAAAATTCGGGAAACAGCACTATTCAGAACGGAGAAACAGGTGCAGAGTTTCAAACATAATTTCATTGAATTCACACTCTTTTTTCTCTATTCTTCCTCAGCAGCTGCATCCTTTTGCCGCTTCTGTGCATCATATCCATGACCCAAACACTCGAACCATATACCGATTCCGCACTCATCGCCAAAGTAAAAAAAGGGGATGAACGTGCATTTGCGCAGCTGGTGAAGCGGTACGAACAGACTGTCTGGGGGTTCGCGTTCAAACTTTGCCGGAACCAGGAAAAGGCGGAAGAATCGTTCCAGGATACGTTTATCAATGTCTTCCGGAAGATCGATCAGTTCGATGCGCGCTCCAAGTTCTCCACCTGGCTCTATACCATTGTGGCGAACAACTGTCTGATGCATCACCGGAAAAGGAAACTGGAAGGATTGCTCGAATCACTGGACGATGCACCCGATCCTGAAAATCCGGAAGTGCAGAAACAGCTGGCAGCGTGGGACGATTCACCGATCGACACGATGATGAACAAGGAACTTCGCGAGCAGATGGATGCAGCGATCCAAGAACTGCCGGATGAGTATAAGGTTGTTTTTGTTTTGAGAGATCTTGAAGATAAAACAGCGGAAGAGACAGCAAAGATTTTAAAACTTTCCGTTCCCGCGGTAAAATCGCGGCTGCGGCGTTCGCGGATTTTTCTACGGCACAAATTACACGGCATAATGGCAGCATGAAACATACCCACACAAAAATACATATTCATACTCTTTCCTGCGGGAAAGTATATGAACATTTATGTGATAATATAGACTCGAAGCTGGATTCCGAATCGTGCCGCCGGATCAAAGCGCATATCAAAGGATGCACGAACTGTTCCGCGTTGCTGGATTCTTTGAAAAAGACTGTATATTTGTATAAAAAATATCCCGCCCCCAAATTACCCGAACAATCCCGCAAAAAACTCTTTGCCGTGATCCATCTGGAAAAGACCAAAAAACGTTCTGCCCGCTGAATCCTTTTTCTGTTTCCCTGCATCTTATCCACAGTGATATAGAATTCCGAATATTTCAACAACCATCATTGAAGGATATACCATGAAAAACAACATCGGCACGACTGAACGTCCTCTCCGTATTGCACTTGGATTGCTCATCACCTCGCTCGCATTTTGGGGACCCGAAACTCCCTGGGCATTTGCAGGACTGATCTTTGTTGCGACAGGTTCTGTGCGCTATTGCCCTATCTGGCATGCGCTGGGAATCAACACGAATACAAAAATTGAAACTGAAAAATTAAAATAAAGAATCACCATATAATAATGTCATGCCAGCGAAAGCTGGCATCCATTATCTGGATTCCGGCTTCCCGCCTGAACGCTTGGCGGGCAGGTCACCGGAATGACAATGATAAAAAAAACAGGAAGAACAATGACAGAAGCATTAACCAAAGAGACCTTTCTTTCGAAAGTGTTCGATTACGAAAAGAACAAAGAGTGGAAATACAACGGCGAACTGCCGGCGGTGGTGGATTTTTGGGCACCGTGGTGCGGTCCTTGCAGGTTCCTTAGTCCGATCGTGGATGAACTTTCCACTGAGATGAAAGGACAGGTACAATTTTACAAAGTAAACACCGATGAGGAACAGGAACTTGCTTCCGTGTTCGGCATCCGGTCGATCCCTTCCCTGCTCTTTATCCCGAAAGAAGGAAAACCGATGATGGCAGCCGGCGCATTGCCGAAAAATGAACTGGTGAAAGTGATCAACGAAAACTTACTGGCAAAAAAGATCATTACCGTATAAGCAAAACACGAGAGAACTATGCCGACATATGAATACCGCTGCACCGAATGCAGCAAGGAATATGATGTGTTTCACAAGGTTCGCGAAGTGGCAGAAGATATCATCTGTCCCTCCTGCGGTTCTACAGCTCATACGCGAATGATGTCCGTAACAGGAATGTCCATGAACAGTTACTCTTCATCCATGTCTTCAACCTATAGTTCTGCCGACACTTGCAGCAGCGGAAATTGCTGTGGAGGATCGTGCAATGTTAATTAATATGAAAAAACAATACAAACAGCTTGCAGCTTTTCTCGGTGTAATTGCACTTGTTGCGTATGGCATTGCTCAGCAATCCGCTACCGGCAGCGCGGTCATTTCTGCAACGGAGGCGTACGCACAATTACAGAAAGATACAACGATCGTTCTGCTGGACGTGCGGACGCCGGAGGAACATTACAACCAGCGTATTAGTAATACACCGCTCATCCCCGTGCAGGAACTAGAGCAGCGGATCCACGAACTGGATGCATTCAAAGATCGCACCATCATAGTCTATTGCCGTTCCGGTAACAGAAGCGGTGTTGCAACAAAACTGCTTCGTGAGCGCGGATTCAATGCAAAGAATATGCTGGGTGGCATCCTCAAATGGAAAGCAGAACAATTACCAACGATAAACGGACCGGAACACTAAATGGCCTCAGATCAAATCTTTTTATATGCCATCATCGGATTGGCAGTACTGTTATATATCCGAAAACAATTTCAATTGCGGGGGCTCAATAATTATACCGCCGCAGAAGTAAAACAGAAAATGAAATCCGGCAGCATTTTGCTTGATGTTCGGAGCGCGGCAGAGCGGAGTTCCCGTTCGATTCCTTCTTCCATCCATATTCCTCTGCATGAACTAGCGTCACGGATGAAGGATCTGGAAAAATACCGCTCGAAAGAGATCATCTGTTACTGCGCCAGCGGCAGCAGAAGCGTCAGCGCGGGAATCAAATTGAAAAAGGCGGGATTCACTGTCGGCAATCTTACCGGAGGAATCTCGTCATGGAATTTATGAAACGGCTGACGGTGTGGCAAAAACGCGGTATTGCCTCCGTTCTCGGAGGCATTGCTGGCTATGCTTACTATTATTACATTGGCTGCATGAGCGGCACCTGCGCGATCACCAGTAATCCATACATCTCTACTGGATACGGCATGCTGATCGGATTGCTGTTGATTGATAAACCAAAAACTGAACCGAAAGATCATACAGATGGAAACGACAACTCAACCGCCGGCCAAAAAATTTAAATCGTTCAATTATCACACCACTGTCGAATGGAAATCTGACCGCCAGGGATTTCTCCGCTCCGAAGGAAAGCCGGAGATCTTCGTCTCCAGTCCGCCGGAATTTAAAGGCATTCCCGGAGTTTGGTCGCCGGAGGATCTTCTTGTTTCCGCGGTGGAGATCTGCCAGATGTCCACCTTTCTTTCGTTTGCCGGACGGAAAGGTCTTCCGCTCAAGTCCTACAAAAGTGCGGCGGAAGGATTGCTGGAAAATGTGGATGGAAAATACCGTTTCACCAAGATCACGGTAACACCGGAGATTGTCGTGGAAAAGAGTTGGACCAAAGAACAAGTGGAAGAGATCGTCCATGCAGCGCACGACAATTGCCTCATCGGAAATTCCATTACCGCTGTTGTTGCGGTGGAACCGACGATCATCCTTCAGTAATACTGGTGTCAGCGTAAAAATTTATTGTCATTCCTGCGCAAGCAGGAATCCATAAAATACATTAGTAACTATAATATCGAGACTACATTATGAAATACGGATTTTCTAAAAAGGTTTCTCTCTCGTTCGATGAAGCAATTGAAAAAGTGACTGAAGAGCTAAAAAAAGAGGGCTTTGGTGTACTGACAACGATCGACATCAAAGAGACACTGAAGAAAAAGATCAACGTTGATGTTCCGCGCTACACCATCCTTGGTGCATGCAATCCCCATTTTTCCCATCAGGCGTTGCAGGTGGAGACGGAGATCGGTCTTCTGCTCCCATGCAACGTGATCGTATATGAAAAAGATGGTTCTACATTCGTTTCCGTCTTCGATCCGATGGTGATGGAAAAGATTATCGATAATCCTGCCATGCATTCCGTCGCCGACGGTGTGCAGCAAAAACTCCGCCGTGTGTTTGACTCCGTCTGACTCATTTTCTATTTTACTGTTGAACAAATGATGCCTCTTGAAAACAACAATGAAGGTATTTGCCAGCATATATCCCATCGTAACCCCTTGGGGATTTGCATCCCCGCTTGTGCAGGGAATGCAACTTCTGGATTCCGGCTTTCGCCGGAATGACAGCAAAAACTGTAAGATGCATATTTCAGAGATGAACATTTTTACGCCATGAGAGTCCAACAACTCCGTTCACAGGACGGAACAGGAACGCTGACATACCTTTTAATTGACGAATCATCGCGTCAAGCGGCGGTCATTGATCCAAACACGGAAGATCTTCATCAGATCAAAAGAGCTATAAAGGATCAGCGTGCCATTGTAGAATATATTATTGACACGCATACACACGTCGATCATATTTCCTGCGCAAACGAGCTCCGGATCGAATTTTCTGCAAAGACGGTGATGCATGAGAATACGAAGAACAAATGGAAGATGGTCGATCAGGGAGATGCCTTCGGCATCGGCGATATTCTGCACGCAAATGCAAAGAACGAAGTAGACTTGTATGTGAACGACGGCGACAAACTCCCGCTGGGCAATTCTGAACTGACCATTCTGTTTACACCCGGACACACCGATAACCATATCACTGTATCAGCCGACGGTAATCTCTTTACCGGCGATCTGCTGCTGGTCGGTCAGGCGGGACGCAGCGATCTTCCCGGAGGCAGCGCTGAAGAACAGTATGAAAGCTTTACAACAAAAATTCTGACCCTTCCCGATGCTACAAAGATCTATCCCGGTCATGATTATGACGACAATGAATTTGTGCTGTTGGGACAGGAACGGCGCTCCAATCCATTTCTTCAGCAACAATCAAAAAAAGAATTCGTGGCGTTCGTAAAGGAATTCTTCCCTCCCGTTGCGGATACGATTGATAATGGAAAAGTAATTTTGCAATGCGGTACAAAACGGGTAACGACCACGGCGGAACGGTTTACCGATATCACCTCGAACGATTTGGAAAAGATGATGATGGCAAATCCTTCGTTATTCATTCTGGACGTTCGTGAACAACGCGAGCTTACCTCGTTTGGACATATTCCCACTGTGGTAAATATCCCTTCCTGGCAACTGCAAAAACGGCTTGGCGAACTTCCCGGCAAGAACGAGGAGATCGTCGTAGTGTGCCAGAGCGGTGGACGATCATTTGAAGCGGCGCATGTGCTGGTAAAAAACGGTTTTCAGAAAGTGTTTAATTTGAAGCAAGGGACAATAGGCTGGATGATGAGCGGCAAAAATGTCGAACGGCCGGTTCAGGAGTTATAATATTTCACCATTGCGGTAAAACTAAAATCCCGCTGCGGTTGGTCCGTGAACGGGATTTTTACTTTTTAATTACTGATGGTACTCAAAAAGGAAAGATGGTTCGACGCGGCGCAGAATAAATCTGCGCCTTGTCCACCATGACTACTTTTTTTCAGTTACGTGCGTTAAAAGAAGTTGAACTCTTACGCTGATGCAGAAACTTTTTGCCGCATAATCTGTGCGATGGTTGCCGCACGCATTTTTGCCTCTTCCGCTTTCAATCCCGAAAAATGCTCATCGACAGTTTCATGGAATAGTTGCAGCCACACACGAAAATGTTCTTCGGTGAGCGGGAACTGTTTGCTCAATGCAACATGCTTCACCATTGGATTGCCGGTGTATGTCGCTTCGTTCAACAGTATGCTGCTCCAAAAAGAGTACATGATCGGAAGATGGTGTTCCCAATTTACTTTTGCTATATCATTGAATATGGGCCCGATGGTAGAATCCTCGATCACTTTATCGTAAAAGGAATCCACCAACTGCACAATATCATTCCGATGAAGAATGTCTTTTTTCATTGTTACCAGAGAAACGTTATCGTTTAACAGATATTGCTCATTCCATAGGAATTTCTATTCTCACGAACTCTCGGGAAGAAATCGATTGATTTCTTCCCGATGTACAATCCAAACTATTTCTTTATCCCTTTCAGTGTAATCTGTCCGACAAAAAGGACTAGGGCAACGATTCCTGCTGCGAAGATTGTGTCGCCAAACGCCCGCATCCACCGAAGTGTGGTCATCACATCTGTCTGCAGAAATTCCGCACTGCGCGCATACCAGTAGCCATACTCAACGGAAGCCCATGTCTGCATCAGTCCGACTGGAAGCAAACTCAGTGTCACCATCGCCATCAGACCGATGTTCATCCCCCAGAAAGCAAAGCGGATTGTTTTGTTATCCCAGTTCAGCGACGGATTCATCGCGCGGAGGCAGAAAAGCAACAGCCCGATGCCTAACATACCATACACGCCGAAAAGTGCTGCATGACCGTGAACCGGCGTTGTGTTCAATCCCTGCATATAATACAACGCTACGGGAGGATTAATCATGAAACCGAACAGTCCCGCGCCCACCAAATTCCAGAATGCGACCGCGACAAAGAAATAGATGGGCCATTTATAATTCTGCACCCATTCTTTTGCTCGTGACAGTTTAATATTTTCCCATGCTTCATATCCGACGAAGACCAGCGGCACCACTTCCAGTGCACTAAAGACGGAACCGAGAGCCAGCACAATGGTCGGAGTTCCGGAAAAATATAGATGATGGAGCGTGCCGATAATTCCGCCGGAAAGAAAAATTGTTGCGGAGAGTACAGTTGATTCTCCCGCTGTTTTTACGCTGATTAATTTCAAACGTGCGAACAGGAAAGCAATCACTACTGTGGCGAAGACTTCAAAGAATCCTTCCACCCACAGATGAACAACCCACCAGCGCCAGTATTCAGCAACGGCAAGATTCGTATGATGCCCCACCATCAATGCTGCTCCGTAGAATGATGCGATTGCTCCGCTCGAAATCAAAAAGAGTGTCAAGATCGGTTTTTGTTCATCCTTCCGCTGTAGCGCGGGACGAATTGACCGATACATCAGCACAAACCAAAGGACCAAACCAATAAGCAAGGCGATCTGGAAAATTTTACCAAGATCGATATATTCGTATCCGCTGTGTCCGAAATAAAATAACAGATTGTCTGGAAGATAGTGCATAATGCTCATCCATTCGCCCGCCATGGATCCCAGCACCACAACCAGCAGCGCGCCAAATAATACATTCACACCCAGTCGTTGAAACTTCGGCTCAACACCGCTCACCGCCGGTCCGATGAACAAACCAGCCGCCAGCCAGGCAGTGGCGATCCAAAAAATTCCCAATTGTGTATGCCATGTCCTCGCAATTGAATACGGAAGGATTTTAGCAAGAGGAATACCGTAAAATCCATCCCCTTCCACTCCATAATGTGCGCAGACAATTCCCATCGCCATTTGCAGCAACAGGAGACCGAGCACTGTCCAAAAATATTTCAGTGTCGCACGCTGCGACGGGGTCGATATTGCGTTCAGCAGCGGATCCGATGCGGGAACATCACCCAGCATTCCTTCTTCTTTTCTGGAAGCATAGAACCACGCCATACCGCCAATTCCCGCCAGCAATACGATAATGCTGACGCCGGTCCAGACCACAGCATCTCCGGTTGGCCTGTTGCCAATCAGTTCTTCATGCGGCCAGTTGCTGGTATAAGTGATATTATCACCGGGTCGATTCGTCGATGCCGCCCAGGAAGACCAAAAAATGAATGCTGCAAACTGGCGTAATTTCACCGGATCGGAAATAGTGTTTTTTTGAATAGCATAGTGTTCGTTGCCGTTGGAAAATACTTCCGTATAGTGTTTTAGATTCGCTTCAAAGGATCGAGCACGGACTGGATCAACGGTGATCTGTTTTGTGTCCGGGTTATACGTATTATTTTTAATCATCGACTCCAGGCGGGATCGGAGCTGTGCCTGAAGCTCGCTGTTCAACACATCATAGGGTTTTCCAAATGAAGACTGAGACCAGTCGTTCAAAATAAACACCAATTCACGATGAAGCCAATCTGCAGTCCAATCCGGTGCGACATAGCTGCCGTGTCCCCAAATAGATCCGACCTCCATTCCGCCCATTGCCTGCCATACGTTCTGTCCTGCGGCGATATCGCCTGCCGGGATAACCACCGTTCCGTCGGACGTAACGACCTGTTCTGCAATCGGAGGTGCCTGTTGATAAATGCGTACACCGATCCAACCAAGCACAAGAAACGAAAGAACAATAACGGCGCTGAATCCTAACCAATATTTTTTCATAGAAATA
>JBAYJG010000036.1:0-16654 GCA_041665225.1 Bacteroidota bacterium | reverse complement strand
CCTGTTTGTGCCAGCAACGGATTCACACTGAGAATCTTCCCGCCAAAACTGCCCACGAGAATATCACGTGCAGCTTTCAGATCGTATGAAGAGGCAACATCGTACGCTTTTACAGATATTTTTTCCAATTCCGGACGTTTCATCATTAGACGACAAAGCCGGTGCGATGACCGGCTTTGTTTTTATTGTTAATTTTCAGGCTGGAACTTGTGCACTTCCTCTACCACTACATCCACAATCTCACTCTCTTTGATCTTGCGAATCATCTGACCTTTTCGATATAGGATCCCGACTCCTTTTCCGGCAGCGATGCCGATATCGGCATCACTGGCTTCTCCGGGACCGTTCACGACACATCCAAGAACAGCGATCTTCACCGGTTTTTTCACCCCTTCAAGCCGTTTTTCCAGCTCCGCCATGATGCCGAACAGATCGATCTCCAGACGTCCGCAAGTGGGACATGCAATCAATTCCACATTGCGCGTTGCAAGTCCAAGCGATCGCAGGATCTCTTTCCCGACTTCTACTTCTTTCACCGGCTCGTCCGTCAAAGAAACACGGATCGTGTCGCCGATCCCTTCGGCAAGCAATGTCCCGATGCCGACGGCAGATTTGATCGTACCAATGCGCGTCAGACCAGCTTCCGTTACACCAAGATGCAGCGGAATATCCGTCCGTTGAGCAACAAGACGATACGCTTCAATCATCAGCCGCACATCGGTGGATTTCACGGAAATAATCACATCGCGGAAATTGAATTCGTCGCAAATACCAACATGTCGCATGGCGGATTCATATAGTGCTTCGGCAGTAGGATAACCGTATTTCTCCAGAATGTCTTCTTCCAGCGAACCGGAATTCACGCCGATACGGATCGGAATCCCTTTGTCCTTTGCCGCGGTCAGCACTTGACGGATCCTGTCCTTTGAACCGATATTGCCCGGATTGATGCGGACTTTTGCGACTCCCGCCTCGACTGCTTTCAAGGCGAAGATATGATTGAAGTGAATATCGGCTACGATCGGCAGGGGGGATTGTTTTACGATCTCCGCCATTGCATCAGCAGCTTCCTTGTCGTTCACCGTCACACGCACAATGTCGCATCCCGCTTCATGTGCTTCTACGATCTGCTTCACGGTCCCTTTTACATCATCCGTCTTCGTCTTCGTCATCGTCTGCACGGAGATCGGTGCGCCTCCTCCTACTTTAATCCCGCCAATGTTCACCTGGCGGGTGTGTCGGCGTATGCCGACTTTGTAGTTGGAAGGAGCGGGATTGCCGTTCTGTGCTGGTTGTATTACTGGTAATATATTTTCCATAGTTTTATTAATTAATAATTAACGCAGAGATGAATTCCAAGTCTGGATGCCAGCTTTCGCTGGCATGACAATCATTCAATAACGGTAAGCCCTTGTCCAATGAAATAATTTTAACTTCAAAACTCATTTGGGTGGATCATCGATCCGCCCTACATTTTTTTACGATCGACAATCGTCACCACATTTTTCTCAGCACCTCTGCGACACAGCATTCATTGCAAGATCAATTCAACTTTTTGCTCGCCTCGAAAAGAATTTTCTTCTCTTCTTCGCTCAGGCTCTGGTATCCATTCTTGCTGATTTTATCCAGGATCGTATCGATCTGCACCTGCGCCTGTTCTTCTTCCTTCTTTTTATATTCGAAAATGTCGTACACTTTAGCATCGGTCACGTTGGCATACGGATCATCCTGTTTCTGCTGAGACCGCCCAAATCCTGTCATGCGGGTAAAGACATTCTCCCCTTCCCGCCGGGACTGATAGGCAGAACCGAATTGATATCCGTCAGCCATAAGATAGAGAAATCCCACCAACGCGCCGCCGAGATGGGCAAAGTGTGCCACGCCGTCCATACTTCCTACAGAGAAGATCTCGAACGCCATGTACATTACCACAAAATACTTTGCCTTTATTGGTAAAAGGAAATAGATATAGATCAGCCGGTCCGGGAACATCATGCCGAATGCCAGTAAAACGCCATACACTGCACCGGACGCACCAATCGTCGGTCCGACCGAAGTGAACATTGGAGCGACAAGCAGATTCGCCAGCCCGCCGCCGAATCCGCAGAGCAGATAATAGATGAAAAACTTCCGTGATCCCCAGACATGCTCCAGTTCCATCCCAAACATCCAGAGCGCCAGCATGTTGAAAAGGATGTGCGTGAAACTGGCATGCATGAACATATAGGTGAACAACTGCCAGAATCCGAATCCCGCCCCCAGCGGCCAGAGCGCGAAGGACTGGAAGAAAAATTGCTCAAAATAGAAATCGCCGATGCGGAAATTGCCGAGGAAGAGCATTCCCAGGAACACCGCAGCATTCGCAATAAGCAATCCTTTTATCACCGGAGGAAAGAAGTGGAACCCTCCGAAGAAGCTGGGACGATAATAGTTGCCGGGGCGGTTATAAGCCATAAAAATCCGTTCAAGTGCAAATTACAAGATTAACTACATTGTCCAGAATTTTGTAATCTTGATAATCTAAAATATTTATAATGAGAGACATCTGAAAAATCTTAAATCAATGTCATTCCGAGGAGCGCCCGCCTGACCGAAGCAGTCGGGCAGGGAGCGACGAGGAATCTCGTTCTTCTGCCTAATTTAAAGTTTGAGATTTCTCGCTTGCCCCTTTTCCCAAAGGCATCCCTTCGGGAGGGGCTTCGCTCGAAATGACCATGAATAAATAATATTTCAGAGGTCAAAATGAATTATTTTTTTATTTATCGTTCAACGCTGCAACACCCGGAAGCACTTTCCCTTCAAGGAATTCCAGCGAGGCCCCGCCTCCAGTGGAGACATGCGATACTTCTTTTTCGAGTCCAGCCTTTGCAATTGCCGCAGCAGAATCTCCTCCGCCGACAATGGTTGTCGCACCGAGTTTCGTCGCTTCTACCAGCGATTGGGCAATGGCGTTCGTCCCTTTGGCGAAGTTGCTCATTTCAAACACACCCATCGGACCGTTCCAGACCACTGTTTTACCATTCTTAATCTCGTTACTGAACAACTTGATCGTTTCCGGACCGATATCCATGCCGACGCCGTCAGCAGGAATCGCATTGATTTTGACGATCTTTGTCGGCGATTCATTATCGAATTTTTCTGCAACCACACAATCCACCGGCAGCAACAATTTGATATTCTTCGCTTTTGCTTCGTCGATCAGTTTTTTCGCGAGGTCAATCTTATCCTCTTCTAACAACGATTTCCCGATTTCCATTCCCTGCGCTTTGAAGAAGGTAAACATCATGCCGCCGCCGATCAGCAGTGCATCGACCTTTCCCATCAGATTTTGGATCACATCGATCTTGCCGGAGATTTTCGCACCCCCCATGATCGCCACGTACGGTTTTACCGGCGTTGCGGTTGCCTTTACAAGATACGCTAATTCCTTCTCCATCAAAAATCCTGCAACTGCGGGAAGGTATTTTGCAACTGTTTCGGTGGATGCATGGGCGCGATGTGCGGAACCGAATGCATCATTCACATACACATCGCCGTACTGCGCAAGTTCCTTCGCCATCGCTTCACGGTCCGCCGCCTCTTTTCCGGTCTCCTGCTTGTGAAAACGGGTGTTTTCCAGCATCAGAATCTCTCCGGCGCCGAGACTGTCCACCATCGCTTTGGTTTCAGGACCGATCGCCGCAGGGGCGAGTTTCACCGGTTTGCCCAGCAATGATGAAAGACGTTCCACGATCGGTTTCATTTTATGTTTACCGTCACTGAATGCTTTTTCATCGAACGGCTTCCCGTCCTTCTCCGCTTTCTCTTTCGCCTTCTGCGTATCCTTTTTCGGATCACCGAGGTGGGACATCAGCACGAGCGATTTTGGATTTTGGCCGAGGACATATAGAATTGTGGGAAGCGCTGCTTTAATGCGGATGTCATCCTGGATAACGCCGTTCTTCAGCGGCACGTTGAAATCGACGCGCATCAGTACGCGTTTGTTCTTCAGATCGATATCTTTGATCGTTTTCTTGTTCATAGTGATCTCGCTTTCATTGGAAAGAAAAGGGCTGAAACCGGAAGACGGTGTTCAGCCCTTACGTGGTTCAACCCCGGGCGCGGAGCGTGTGTCCCGGCCGGTGGTTCATTACTTGGTGGTTCCTGCCATCTTTCTTAACAGATCGACAACGCGGTTGGAATATCCCCATTCATTGTCGTACCACGAAACAACTTTGAAGAACCGTTTCTCGCCCTTCAAATTGTTCTGCAATGTTGCCAGTGAATCATAGATGGAAGATCGGTCGTCATGGATGAAGTCCGTGGAAACCACTTCTTCGTTGGCATATCCGAGAATCCCTTTCAGGTATGTTTCAGATGCTTTTTTGAACAATGCATCGATCTCTTCAATGGAGGTGTCGCGTGTTGCACGGAATGTCAGGTCAACAACAGAAACATCCGCCGTCGGAACGCGGAACGACATGCCGGTCAGTTTTCCTTTTGTCTGTGGCAACACTTCGCCGACCGCTTTTGCTGCGCCGGTGGTGGAAGGAATAATGTTGATCGCCGCTGCACGTCCGCCTCTCCAATCCTTTTTGGAAGGACCGTCAACAGTTTTTTGCGTTGCTGTGTAGGAGTGGATGGTGGTCATCAGACCTGTTTCAATGCCGATTCCTTCTTTCAACAGCACATGGACAACCGGAGCTAAACAGTTTGTGGTGCACGATGCATTGGAGACGATGGTATGTTTTGCTGCATCGTATTCATTATCGTTCACACCCATGACGATCGTCTTCACATCCCCTTTACCGGGAGCGGAGATCAAAACTCTTTTTGCGCCGCCGGCAATGTGGCCTTTTGCTTTCTCGGAATCGGTGAACAGACCGGTTGATTCGATCACGATATCAACACCAAGCTCTTTCCAGGGAAGTTGGGAAGGATCTTTCTGCGCCTGAACGCATTTAATTTTATGGCCGTTCACAACCAAAACATCGTCATGCTCTGCGGTCGGGGAGCTCTTTTCGCTGCCGAGTGTTCCTTTGAAATGTCCATGAACTGAATCATATTTCAACTGATATGCAAAATAATTGGCTTCGGTTGCGACATCGACAACTGCAACAATGTCGATCTCTTTGCCCAAAACGCCTTTTTCGACCAATGCACTGATCACTTGACGACCAATGCGGCCAAATCCGTTAATTCCTACTTTTATTGCCATGATATAGATTCCTTGTTAAATGTGCTGAAATTTACCCGTTAGCTGGGGAAATTTACCAAGAATTGAAGAGAGAAGCAAACGATGACAGTTTGACGGAGACTCATAATACATTGATGTTCCACATCCAAAGGGATTCCTGATTGTAACATTTGGCTGTTCAACCCGTTGCATGAAGAGTCCGTTGTCTAAAAAACTAGTTTCCCAGGAATCTACCGTATCATTTTGGCTATGCACTGAATTTCAGTTGCATATCAATGCGAAAAACGATAGTTTCGCAACACGAAGCGGTCACAACGATGAAAAAAGTGCTGCAAAAATACTTTGAATTGATACTGTGGATTGTAGCTCTCCTCTTTCTGGCATGTATTGATCCTTACGCATCTCAACAGTTTTCTCTCTGTCCGCTGAACAATTTAGGCTTCGATTATTGTCCGGGGTGTGGTCTCGGACGCTCCGTCTCCCACATACTGCACGGAAATCTTCAAGCATCCATCTCGGCACATTTGCTTGGTCTTCCGGCATTGTTGATTCTTATTCATCGCATTATTCAGATATTGTTCCTTCGAGTGTGCCAATTTCGCAAATACTCTTCATATCACTTATCATAGGAGTCGCCATGCCAAACGTCATACAATTATTACCGATGCTCGAGCCGGAAGAAATGACTTATGTCCAAGGGTTAATCAAAGACATGAACGATACACAGGCGCAGCAGTTTGCCAACATTTACATGAACCGCCGTAAGGATACGCAAACAATCCTCATCGCCTGCGTGGTGGGATTCTTCGGCGTAGCCGGTGTGCAGCGCTTTTTGACGAACCAGACAGGGATGGGACTGCTTTTCCTGTTCACATTGGGATTCTGTTTCATCGGCACGTTGATCGACATCCTAAACTACCGGTCGCTCGCGTTCGATTATAATATCCAGATGGCGCAGCAGACTGCCGCGTTGATCAAATCTGTTTCCTGAACCAAAATAGAATAAGAAAGAAGAACTTTTATTCTCTGTCATTTCGAATCCCGCCCTGTTATTTTACTTCACGGGATGAGAAATCTCAGAATGAATGACGCGATTTCTCGTCGCTACTGAAAAAAAATATACAGCTCCTCGAAATGACAAAATCTGAAACTGTCATTTCGAATCCCGCCATATTTTTTTTACTTCGCGGGATGAGAAATCTGTTTTATAAGTAAAATGATGGCATCTACTCATTAAGGAGGAAGTATGGAAACTGCAACACAACGCAACTTCAACGATGCACCGATCATTTCCATCGGCGAATGGATTATCACACTGCTCATCACGGCGATCCCCATTGTCGGTTTTGTCATGCTGTTCGTCTGGGGTTTCGGATCTGGTACTAATCCTACAAAAGCAAATTTTGCTAAAGCCACGTTGATCTTCGCACTTATCGGCATCGTTCTCTGGGTTGCATTTATTGGTGCCATTATCACAGCCATCTTCAGCGGATTCGAGCACTAGTCGCATTAACGCTGTTGCTCCTTTTTTGCTCCCTCCTCGGCACATTGAATATTCCGGGGAGGGACTTTTTTGTTTGTAACTCACCTCATATTCCTCTACTTTTATGTGTCTGTTGTAAACAGTTCCTCTCTTTTGTCATTTCGAACGATGCCCCGCTTGGTGGTTCCAGAATGGGTGAGTGAGAAATCTCAATCGTGAAAAGCAAGATTCTCCCAAAGGGATTCTTTTGGCGAAGCCATCACTTCGTGACGGAACTCGTTGTCCCATACGATCGGGATTCCTCGGAATGGCATTAATTGTTATTAAAAGCACACTATCATTTAAATTTTAGTCTATCATCATCTGTGAAGTTCTTTTCCCTTTTTTCAAACCATCTCTCCCCTTCCTGGGAATTTTCTGCAGAAAATGTTCTCTGGCGGATCATGTTCTCCGGCAACGGAAAGATCATTGGCGAAGACCGCAACACTGAGTCCAAAACTGTCACGTTCTTTTGTCTGGACGCATCCACCGGAAAACCATTGTGGAGAAACAAGACCTTCGGCGAACAATGGTGGATCGGCCTTGATGCCGTTGCAGAGGATCGGTTGTACTTACATGGATATAAAAAACCGGATATGCCGGAGCACAAGCATATCATCGCCGTGGATATAAGAACGGGCGACGTGTTATGGAAGAATTCGGAATGCACGTTTCTGGCAATTCAGTCCCCCTATGTGTACGGTTACAAGGATCTCTTCGAGCGCCGTTCCTATTTTAGAATCGATGATCGGACTGGAGAGATATTGGAAGAACTTACCGAGCTACCGGAATCTGTCGGGGAAAATCTGCAATATGAGCGAACAGATTTCTCATTTTCCGATGCGGTAACAGAAGCCGATGGCGATGTTTGGACTGCAGCTTCAGCCATGGAGGAGTTTCAAAGCGCAGAAAGCATTGTGACAGAAAAATATACGTTGCTGAATGTCTATTCCAGAAACACTCCTCCCGTCGAAGGATTAAAAAACACATTGACGATTATTGACTCATCTACCAACAAAAAAGTATATTCCGATGTCCTAAACGAATCGACACCCTACCCGGTTCCCGATTCGTTCTTCATGGACGGGAAAAGAGTTTATTATATCAAAGAGCGAAAAACATTCGTTGCTTTGAATCTACCGTAACAGCATGCCGTACCGTGCATGACCGTAAAAGGATACTCTCATGGACCTGAATCAGATCGCCTTCATCATCATCTTCCTTGCAGCCATTGCATTCTTCAGCATCAGCGTCAAACGTCTGATTGTCACACTCAAACTGGGAAAAGCGGACGACCGGTTCGGTGATATCCCGAAACGATTGAAGAATGTTTTAACGATCGCCATACTGCAATCCAAACTGCTTCGCGAACCGGTTCCCGGAACACTGCACCTGCTCATCTTTTGGGGATTTCTTGCATTATCGTTGGTTGTGCTTGAATCTATAATAGAAGGGATTGTCGGGCATTTCTCCTTCTCGTTTCTTGGCGGAGTTTATTCTGTTATTACCTTCTCTCAAGAAATCTTCTGCGTATTAGTGATGGTCGGCGTCATCGGTTCATTGTGGAGAAGGTTCATCATGAAAGTAAAGCGCTTGCAGGTAGATGCGCACGGCAGCAAAGATGCTGCAATGATCCTCAGCTGGATCTTTTTGATCGTTACATTTACACTGCTGCAGAATGCAACGCGCATTTCCATCGGTGTCTATCAACCAAGTTGGCAATATCCTGTTTCATCCGCACTTTCTTCTTTGTTCGGATATGAACAAGGTACCTATGTAGCAGAAAAACTCTTTTGGTGGGGACATATCTCTCTTGTACTGGCTTTCTTGAACTATCTTCCGTATTCCAAACATTTGCATGTTCTCACTTCGATCCCAAACGTCTATTTTTCTTCCTTGAAACCGAAAGGGGCGCTCACGCCAATCAACCTGCAAGATGAAACGCTGACGAAGTTCGGTGCAGTGGACGTAGAAGATCTGACCTGGAAACAGTTATTGGACGGTTACACCTGCACCGAATGCGGCCGCTGCGAATCTGTTTGCCCGGCAAATCTCACCGGAAAACCTCTGTCGCCGAGAAAGATTATTGTGGACACCCGCCATCGCACAGCGGAAAAATCTCCGCTGATGATCGCCGGACAATTAGAGACACATCAGGAAACAGCCGCAAAAACACTTTTGGACAATTACATCACGGAAGATGAACTCTGGTCCTGCACCACCTGCATGGCTTGCGTCAACGAATGTCCTGTGATGATCGAGCATGTGAACGAGATCGTGGATATGCGGCGCGCACTGGTATTGAACGAATCCCGATTCCCTCCCGAATTGAAAACTGTTTTCGACAATCTGGAACGCAACTTCACGCCGTGGGGATTCTCACATTCCACGCGGGCGGACTGGGCGGAAGGGTTGAACATCCCCAAAATGGCCGACGTGGGCGATGCAAAGAATGTTGATGTCCTTTTCTGGGTCGGCTGTGCCGGCGCGTACGATGCACGCTACAAGAAAGTCTCCGTTGCGTTTTCAAAACTGATGCAGCATGCCGGTGTTTCATTTGCGATTCTCGGCACCGAAGAGAAATGTAACGGCGATGCGGCACGCAGAATGGGAAATGAATATCTTGCCCAGACGATGATGGCGGAGAATATCGAGACATTGAACCGCTATAATGTAAAGAAAGTCGTCGCCACCTGTCCGCACTGCTTCCATTCCCTCTCCAAAGAGTATCCGCAATTCGGCGGGAATTTTGAAGTGGTGCATCATACCGATTTCCTGAATCACTTGGTGGAAGAAGGAAAGATCAAGATCCCGCAGGAACAAAAGAAGACAGAAACAATTACGTATCATGACTCCTGCTACCTTGCACGGTACAACGATGTGGTGGAAACACCCCGCACAACACTACAGGCGACAGGTGCACAACTGGTAGAAATGCCCCGGACGAAAGATAAAGGACTCTGTTGCGGTGCCGGCGGCGGACGGATGTGGATGGAAGAACATCATGGTAAGCGTATCAACATCGAACGGACTGAAGAAGCACTGGCAACCGGAGCATCAACCGTTGCATCGGCCTGTCCGTTCTGTATGACGATGATGAATGACGGCATTAAGGCAAAAGAGGCTGCGGAAAAGGTCCAAGTTCGCGACGTTGCCGAAATTCTTTGGGATGCAGTTGAAAAACGGGGATAATACATTTATGTATTAACAATATGGATTAACTAGAACCATCGATAGGCAATAATGCGATAAATGCTGGGGGAAAAAGAGATGTCCCAGACAGGAAAAATACCTTCGGGACTTCTGTTGCAAGTGGTTTGTATTTTTATCAAATTATAACTGAAGAGTTTATCCAAACGAAGAAAATGATGTAATTCAAATAATCGAGTTTCTGGGGTAATTTAAAACTATCTATTTGCGGCTTTTCACATAGATAGTTTTTTTATCGGCTCAGCTGTCACCTATCTGCATAAAAAATTGCTAAACAACGCTCATATCGAATCGAAAGAGATTCTCCCGACTCCCGACGAACGCCTGGAATGGTTCGCCGAATATGAACGGGTGAAGAAGGTACCGATTGTCTGTAAAAAATTCGGCATCAGCCGGAAGACATTCTATAAGTGGTGGAAACGGTACAACACATCGCAAAAATCGTCCGACAGTCTGCAGAACCGTTCGCGCAAACCGCACCATAATCCCCGCGCAACGCCCGAACATATTATTCAACGTTTAAAAAGTTTGCGCGAGCAGACCGGGTTCGGTCAGAAGCGTTTGCAGCTTTACTTATCCTTGTGGTACGGCATCGAACTGGCGGAGAACACCATCTGGAAGATCCTCCGCAGAAGCGGTATCGACATGAAGGAGACCAAATCGCACCGTCGGAAAGTAAAACCGCATGAACCGTTGCTGCCCGGAGACCGGGTGATCATCTTTGTGAAACCATTCGAAAACCGATCGGCAAACAGAAGTACTTTTATTACGCAGCTATCGACGAGTGTACGCACCTGCGTGTCTCACGGATTTATGCACGCCACTCAACGCTTTCCGCACTTGATTTTGTACAGTACTTGCTGACGTCCTTCCCGTTCCCGATCCATTACATCCACACGCCGCTGGATAGCGCGTTCACAAGCATTGCCATGTCCCGTTCCCGCACGCACGCATTTACGCAAAACCTGCGGCGGCTGGGAATCAAGCAGCACATCCCGACACGGAAACAATCCCAATCAAAATTGTATGCAGAACGGATACGGAAATTTGATTCGCCGGAAGTGTTTATCGGTTTCAATTTCAATGTACCGGTTGATGCGGAGCGGATGGTCAATAACTACCTGTTCGACTACAACAACAACCAGCCGCGCAAAGAGATCGGAATGATGACGCCGCTGGAGAAACTGAAGACGTTCGAACAATTCAATGCGATCAAGGAATTTCATCCAAAGAAGGAACACTTCTAGGCGCTCGACAGTTCAGGGGAGAACATGTATGAAGCAAATCACGTTTATTAAACCGGCGGCGGCGTTCACCACCCTGGTATTCGTCTCCGCCTTGATGCTGCAGGGATTTGCCGGATGTGGCTCTTCGTATCCTGCACCGGGTGTGGATGGTAAGAAGTATTTGTATGTATATCAGTTGATGGAACCAGTCATCTCTCCGAAAATGGAATTTAAAGATTCCAACGTCAGCATCTCCTTCAGCATCGACGATGCCGCCATCTCCTACACTGTGCTCAATCTAACTCCGCAGCAGCTGCAGGTGGAATCCGGTGGCGCCATGATCGGCATCGACAACAAATTCATCCCCGCCCGCAATACGCAAAGCTTGTATTCGGATTCGATCAAAGGATTCGCCCCGCTGCTGATCCCTTCCCGCGGATACCTGCAGGATATCATCATCCCCCGCACGAATGTGTTTTGGACCGAAGACGGATGGATGGAAAAGGACCTCTTCCCCACGCTGGACAGCGGCACCGTTTCCGGAAGGAAAACAATCACGCAGAATATCGGAAAGAAACTGGACATAGTGCTGCCGATAAAGATCGGCGAGAAAAAGACCGATTATAAATTCTCATTCAAGGTATCAGTAATCAAAGTGGTCAATCCCAATGCGCCCATTGCGCACAAACAGCGTCCCCCGGCACCAAGTCTCTTCAGCGGAAAGAGCGATCCCTGGCTTACTATCGGCATCGCCACTGGGATTGCCGTCGTTTCCGGTGCGGTGATCCTCTCTGCCAAAAAGCCAGTCGGCCCGCTGAATTAACCACTGTCATCCAGAGCGTTTACCCGCCATGCTTCACCTTCTGGCGGGATCCCGCGACGCTGTTTGCCAGGAGAGCCGACGGGAGATTCAGGTAATGAATAGTCATCCTGAGCGAATCCCGATTGTTTTCCAATCGGGAAGAGTCTCCCGAAGGGACCCCTTCGGGGGAAGAATCCATAGCATAGCTCACATTGCAGTCTTTAAAACAAAAAATCCCTTAACAATCGTTAAGGGATTTTTCTTGAGCGGGCGACCGGGCTCGAACCGGCGACGTCCAGCTTGGGAAGCTGACATTCTACCACTGAATTACGCCCGCAATATCTTGCCTAAAAGTACGAATATTTTCCTTATATTCAACGCATCAAATGGAAACTTTTTTCCTCTCCTCTCAGTTGTAGCTTGCAACTCACCAACATTATCAAAAGGAAACATTATGAAAAAGATCGCTTCCATTCTCTTCACCTTCATCGTGGCCGCCTCCGTTGCGTTCGCCCAACAGCCGCCGTCCAAATTGCTGCGGGTCAGTCCGTTTGCCTCTGTCACACAAACCATCGGTATCGCGGAAGTAACCATCACATATCATCGTCCCGGTGTGAAAGGTCGCGAGATCTGGAACAAACTCGTCCCGTTCGGACAGGTGTGGCGCGCCGGCGCTAACAATGCGACAGTCTTCAGTTTCTCCGAAGATGTGCAGATCAACGGCACAACGCTGAAAGCAGGTAAGTATTCCTTCTTCGCCATTCCGAACGAAACAGAATGGACTGTCATTTTCAATTCATTTGCAGATCAATGGGGCGCATACAATTATGACTCCACCAAGAACGTCCTCTCCTTCGCCGTGAAGCCGGAACAGGCGCCGCATGAAGAATGGCTCTCGTATAGTTTCTCTGACCTCGGCATGTCGTCGGCAAAACTCTCTCTCCGTTGGGAGAACATCGCCGTTCCGTTCATGATCAACACTAACACGGCGGACAATGTGACTAAACTGGAAAACAATTTTAAATCACAGGCAGCACAGCAGGCAGCATTATTCGCTCGGTATGCGCTGGACAGCAAGTCCGATTATGAAAACGGTTTACTGGCGATCGACCGCGCACTCGCACTTAATCCGTCATGGGGAAATCTCTCCGTAAAAGCACAACTGTACGCAGCACAGGAAAAATATGCCGATGCAGTAAAGATCGGTGAACAAGCGATTGAAACCGGGAAAAAAACAGGGGCAAATATCTCTTCCTTTGAACCGATGGTCGCCGAGTGGAAATCAAAACTTCCTGCCAAAGGGAAAAAGAAATAACCAGTTTTTGCATTCAAGACAAGGCGGGTACGACCCGCCTTTTTTATTGTCAGTCATCCACTACGCTTTGGAACACATAGAAGAAAATTGTCATCCTGAGCGATCCCGACGCTGTTTGTCGGGTGAGTCGAAGGATGTTACAAGCGGTGAAACACATAGACACATAGGAACATAGAATACGAAGACATAGAAATACATAGTCACCCTGAGCGATCCCGACGCTGTTTGTCGGGTGAGTCTCCCGAAGGAACCCCTTCAGGGGAAGGATCCAGCTACAGGATAGAATAGAAATATGTTCAACATAACATTCTTTCATAGATAGACCTTTCCTGCCTACAGAATTTTCTCACGAACGCTTGCTTGCCTTGGCATTCATCACTATTTTGTCTCACGAATTTTTCCCTTCATCGATGAAAGCGAACGTATGTCTTTAATGGTAAGCATCTCCGGCATCCGCGGCGTTGTCGGCCAAACGTTGACCCCTGAAACAATTGTGAAATATGCCGCCGGCTTTGCGGAATACTGCAATCGCGGCACCATCATCGTCGGCTGCGACGGCAGGATCACTGGAAAATCGATCGCCGACATCGTCATTTCCACATTGCTGCAGATGGGATGCAATGTAGTCTCGTTGGGAGTCTGCCCGACACCGACAGTAGGTCTTGCTATTGAAAAACGGAAAGCTGCTGGAGGTATCGTCGTCACTGCCAGCCACAATCCCATGATCTGGAACGGTCTAAAATTCATCGGCTCCTCCGGTATGTTCCTGGATGGTGAAGAGAATAAACAATTCTGGGCGATCGCAGACCGGGGAAATTTCCACTACAAATCATGGAATGAGCAGGGAAAGCTCATCGAGGATGCGGAATTCATCAACGAGCACATCAAATACATCCTTTCTCTTCCCGGGATCGATCCGAAAAAAATCGCCGGCAGGAAACTGAAAGTTGTGGTGGACGCGGTGAACGCTGCCGGCGGGAAGATCGCTCCAACATTACTGCGCGCGTTGGGATGTGAAGTAATCGAAATGAACTGCGATGTCAGCGGTGTCTTCTCCCACACGCCGGAACCGATCCCCGAAAATCTGACCGACTTGAGTGCACGTGTGGTGAAGGAACACGCGGACCTCGGCATTGCCGTCGATCCGGATGTAGACCGTCTTGTGCTGATCACCGAAGAAGGAAAACCGTTCGTGGAAGAATATACGGTCGTTTCAGCGACTCAATTCGTCCTTGCCGCAGAGAAAAAAGCAGGTAGAACCGGACATACAGTAGTCGTCAATCTTTCCACAACACGTGCGGTGGAAGATGTCGCAAAACAATTTGGTGCTGTTGTCCATCGAACGCCAGTCGGCGAGATCAATGTCGCTTCGCGGATGAAGCAGCTCGGCTCCATTGTTGGCGGCGAAGGAAGCGGCGGTGTCATCCTTCCGGAAGTCCACCTCGGCCGTGATGCAATCGTCGGCATCGGCCTTTTCCTGCAGCTGCTGGCCGATTTCGGCGGAAAGGCATCTGCGCTGAAAGCAAGCATGCCGCAATACGAAATCGTGAAGGAGAAAATTGAACTCGGCACACTGGCGCCGGATACGATCCTGAAACGGCTGCATGAGAAATACTCCAAAACGGAAACAACGAATTTCGACGACGGACTGAAGATTGACTTCGCCGCCTCGTGGGTTCACCTGCGCAAATCGAACACCGAACCGATCATCCGCATCATCGCTGAAGCAAAAACCCGGGAAGAAGCGACAAGACTGACGGAGCGGTTCCGTAACGAGATCATCGGATAGATGGGTGGATGCAATCCGGGATTCACATCAGGGATCTGATCCACTTACGGTCGATCCCGAAAATCAGCGACAGAAAGATCATCCTCCTCGTCAATCATTTCGGATCCACCGCAGGACTCCTCGCCGCAGAACCGCGTGCGCTTGCCCGTGTCCCTGGAATAAAAGAAAGTGACGCCTCCTTCATCCGACATACGCCAGTCGATCAGCGCGCTATCGAACGGCAATTTTCCCTGGTAAACAAAGTGAACGGCAGTGTTGTTTCATTCTGGGATGCCGACTACCCGGAACACCTAAAGAATATTTACGACCCTCCTGCGCTCCTCTTCGTCCGCGGAAAGCTTCAGCAAAACGATAAATATTCCGTTGCGATCGTCGGCACTCGCCATCCCACTCCGTATGGAAAACAGATTGCTGAGACCTTTGCCCGGGAACTGGCCAGGCGCGGAGTCGCGGTCATCAGCGGACTGGCACGGGGAGTCGATACGATTGTCCATAAAACCGCACTCCATCACGGCAGAACTGTCGCCGTACTTGGCGGCAGCGTGGATAAGATCTACCCGAAAGAGAATGAACAACTGGTGGAGTTGATTGAAGCAAAACACCGCGGCGCCGTCATTTCCGAACTGCCGATGAGCACGCAGTCGCATCCGGGATTTTTCCCGCGCCGCAACCGCATCATCAGCGGTATGTCGCTCGGCACGCTCATCGTGGAATCGGGCGAAGACGGCGGCGCCATGATTACCGCAACAACAGCGCTCGATCAGAACCGCGAACTGTTTTGCATTCCCGGCCCGATCACTGAAAAGAAAAGCGCCGGTACAAACCGGCTCATCCGGAACGGTCAGGCAAAACTCGTCCAAACGGTGGACGATATCATCGAAGAATTGTCCGTTGCGCTTCGTCCGATCCTTACTGCTGTTCCTCCGATTGCAGTGGCGCCGCAGTTAAACGCTTTTGAGCAACGCATCGTCGATATGTTAACCGAACATCCGATCCATATCGATCAAATCTCGGAACAATCGCAACTCTCCTCGTCGGACGCGCTCGTGAACCTCCTGAATCTTGAATTCAAGGGGATTGTGAGACAAATGGCGGGAAAAATGTTTTCCAAAGCTTAGAAAATCGGTGCGGAAGAGCACGGTACTTCTTTTTCCTTCCTCAAAAAATTCTTATCTTATTTACAAATATGTTCATCATCGGCGAAATAACAGTGGACGAATCCATTGCAGAAACAAAATTTGCATGCGATCTGAATGCATGCAAAGGTGCCTGCTGTACATTCCCGGGAGGACGTGGCGCGCCGCTGACTGATGAAGAGGTCAAAACAATCACTGAGGTGTTTCCGGTGATCGAAGAATATCTTCCGGTGGAACACCGCATTGCCATCGGACGGTATGGAATGGTGGACGGCGGTCCCGGAAATTATGCTACGCAATGCGTGGATGGCAAAGCGTGCGTCTTCGTCTATTTCGACGGCGATATTGCCAAGTGTGTATTTGAACGCGCATTCTATGAGAAGAAGATCACGTGGCAGAAACCAATTTCTTGCCATCTCTTCCCCGTCCGGATCCGGAAAGACGGCACGGAGATCCACTATGAATATTTCAGCGAGTG
>JBAYJG010000035.1:0-16780 GCA_041665225.1 Bacteroidota bacterium | reverse complement strand
CAGGAGCATGCCGATACATATTATAATTTTCAATTTAATGCCGCACCGAACCGCAATGCAAAAATGCGATATGAGCAATTATTCAGAACGTTATCGATGTTTTAATAAAGAGGAAAGCATATGAAATTTGATGTGACAAAGAACGGGACTAGTGCCGTGTTGACGATCAAGGAGCGGAAATTGGATGTTTCCGTTTCGCCGGAACTGAAGGGCGAATTCATTCTGTTATGCCGGCCTTCCTTAAAATCATTGATCATCGATCTGACATCGGTCGAATTCTGCGATAGTAGCGGATTAAGCGCCCTGCTCATTGCTGACCGGCAAATGCGTCAGCACGGAGGAGAAATTCGTCTCGTCGGTGTCCATAAAAAAGTACTTACGTTGTTAAAAATCTCCCAGCTGGACAAGGTCTTCCCGATTTTTGACAGCGTCGCAAAAGCACAAAAACACTAAACCTTCGTATTCCCTACAGTCTGCAATACTGCAGCAGATTGTATGCACCAAACTTCGGCACAACACGTCGCGGATCCGAAACACGGTTGACAATCTGTCTTCTCATGAGCATTGAATATCGATACGGAATTATCTGCGGCCTTGGACTTTGCGGATGGATAATGTTAGAGTTTGCTTTCGGCTTCCATACAACTGCATTGGAAATAGGACAATACAGCGGTTACTTTTCCTTCATCGTTCCGGCAGTTGTCATTTATACTGCGTTGTCAGAACAGAAATCCAAATCGAATGGAACGCTTGCTGTTAAGGCGGGTATCAATGTGGGATTCCAAATTGCGATTCTTTCAGCTGCAATCTTCACCATCTTCCTGTTTTTCTATACGAATTATATCAATCCCGGATGGATCGATGCCATGATCGAATGGCAGCGAAAAAAAATAATTCTGGGCGGCGCTACGGATGATGAGATTGAACGGTTTGTGACCCAGAACCGAAGAATCAACAATGCACTCGGTCAAGGAGTAGTCACATTTATCAGTACGACCGGAATCGGTGTCGTCCTGACATTAGTAGAACTGCCCATCATAAAAAGGTTATCTGTCCGAAAATCTTAACTGAGGAGCCTTCATGATGCAGATGGTTATAATGACAGGTATCTTTAAAGAAATGTATGATCAGTTTTTTAACGCCACAATCCGTACCGTCCATTGTTCGTAGAATAGGTTATGATTCCTGAGAAAGAACAATTTGAAGAGATGTGTGCCGCCTATGCATTAGGCGCACTGGATCCGGAAGAACAAGCGATCTTCGACGAGGCGCTTTCCAGCGGGGGCGAAGAGTTTAACAAGATCTTCCGTGAATCGGTTGGTGTATCTTATTTCATAAATTCCGGTGCGAAACGTGTTGCTCCACTCCCGATAGTTAAATCCAAACTGCTCAGAAAGATTCAAGAAAAAAATCCTTCATCATTCTCCCCGGCAATTGCATTTGAACGTCTGGCACTTGCACTCGGATTCGGAAGTCCCCGGTTCGGTTTTGTGGTTGCACTGCTGATGGTCGTCGTTGCCGCAGAGATCGGGATCTATGCCTATCTTATAAATACGGAACTTGATCAGTCAGAATTGCAACTGGCCGCCGTGGAATCACTCCTGTCCGAACAGCAGCAACGGCTTATCGCTCTCACCAGCGACCTTCAAATGAAGGAAGAAGTGCTGAATGTGCTCCAGTCGCCGAAAATCGAAATGGTTATTATGAACGGACAGGAGGCGAATCCTGCAGGATATGGAAAGATCATCTGGGATCCGGTGAGAAAGCTCGCGATCCTTCAGGTGTCCAAACTCCCAGCTGTCCCGGCTGATAAGGATTATCAATTATGGTATTTGGATAAACAGAAAAAACCAGTGAGTGCGGGAGTTTTTACGGTAGCGGAACAGAATGAACAGTTTTTCAGGGTCTCCACCATCCCTATACCGGACAGCAAAAAAGATATTAGTGCCTTTGCCGTTACCATCGAACCCAAAGGCGGCGTACCGCAGCCAACAGGAGCGATGTATTTAATGGGCACGCCCTCAATTCCTAACTAAATTATGCTTTTCAGTATCGTACCAGACGACCACAGTCAGCGAGATATCGCCTTACTCGAGAAAATCTCGAAAAAGGATCCCTCTGCCTTGTCCGATCTGTACGACCGCCATTCCATCCTACTCTATTCGATCATTGTCCGCATTTTAAAAGAAAAAACTGAGGCAGAGGATATTCTGCAGGAAGTATTTGTGAATATCTGGGAAAACGCAGAACAGTACGATCATCAGCTGGGAAACCCCGGCGCATGGCTTTGCCGAATCGCCCGCAATCGGGCTGTTGACCGGCTGCGGTCGAAAAATTTCCGTTCTCGTGCACAGGAATCGGATATAGAAAATTTTTCGGAATTATTTGCCGCTGATTATCTCGATCATCCGGATCAGCGGGCAATGCTTTCCGGTCAACAGGAGGAGATCTTGATTGCCTTAACCTCTCTCTCCAACGAGCAGAAGGAATTGATCGAGTTTGCCTATTTCCGCGGGTACACCCAATCCGAAATGGCGAAACATTTCAACCTGCCGCTCGGCACAGTAAAGACACGCATCCGCACCGCCATGTCCATCCTTCGTCAAAAACTTCGGCATCATTTCGCGTAAGTTGTATTTTGACCAATTTTTCTTGACATTCTAACGGTTCATTCTGAAAGGATTATATTTCTCTCTATGGATAAATTTGTCATCAAAGGTGGAAAGAAACTGAACGGAACAGTTTCCATCAGCGGCGCTAAAAATGCAACCCTGGCACTCATGCCTGCAACCTTACTCGCAAGCGGAAAATATGAACTCCGCAATACACCGGACCTTCGTGACGTGACAACGATGTCAAAATTGTTGCAAACCATGGGCGTCACGTTCGAACGGAAAGGAACGACGCTGGCAGTAAATACGTTCCGCGTGAACAAATTTGAAGCACCCTACGAACACGTGAAGAAGATGCGCGCCTCCATCTATGTGCTTGGACCGTTGCTCGCACGGTACGGACAGGCAAAAGTATCTCTGCCGGGCGGTTGTGCGTGGGGTCCACGACCGGTGGACTTGCATATTGAAGGGATGAAAAAACTTGGAGCAAAGATTGATCTGGTCCGAGGCTATATTCATGCGAAAGCCAAACGGCTGAAAGGTGCACGCATCGCATTTAACGTTTCCAGCGTCGGCGCCACCGGCAATATTCTGATGGCTGCAGTGCTCGCCAAAGGCACAACCCGAATTGAAAATGCTGCAATGGAGCCGGAAATAACCAATCTGGTAGAAATGCTGATTGCCATGGGAGCAAAAATCGACGGCATTGGCACCACAACTCTCGAGATCGAAGGAGTGGAAGAACTGCACCCGGCAAATATCACTACAATCCCGGACCGGATCGAGGCTGGCACGATGCTGATCGCCGGCGCAATGTGCGGCGGAAAAATCAGGATTGAAAATGTCGTTCCCGAACATTTTTCTGCAGTCACCGCCAGACTGGAAGATAGCGGAGCAAAACTGATCATCGGTAAGGATTTCATCGAATTGACGGCACCAAAAACAATTCTACCGGTGGATGTCACTACGGCGGTCTATCCGGGATTTCCAACAGATATGCAGGCGCAATGGATCTCATTAATGACCGTGGCAAAAGGGACCTCAACCGTTACCGACACGATTTATCATGACCGGTTTGCCCACGTTCCAGAAATTGCGCGTCTTGGCGCCAATATTGAAATGAAGGAAAACGCTGCTATCATCCGTGGAGTGAAAAAACTCTCAGGAACAAAGGTCATGTCCACCGATCTGCGCGCCTCAGCGGCATTGATCCTGGCAGCATTGAAAGCGGAAGGAGAAACGGAAGTATTGCGTGTCTATCATTTAGATAGAGGATACGAAGCGATTGAAAAGAAATTGGGATCGCTCGGAGGTTCCATCACGCGTGTGGCCGGAGAAGAATTCTAAGCAGATTTCGGAACTTTGAGATAGAACGTGGAACCTTTCCCTTCATCGCTCTCAAACCACAGTTCGCCGCCATTCAGTTTGGCGAGATTGTTCGCAATATACAGACCAAGGCCGGAACCTTGCTGTTCCTGTTTTTCCCTGTCAATCTGGCCGAACTTTTGAAACAGTACCGACCGCTTATCCTCAGCAACTCCCACTCCGAAATCTTGCACGGAAAAAACATATCCGTCATTATCGTGCAGTCCAACGATCACCGTACTGTCTGGTTTTGAGAACTTGACGGCGTTATCAATCAGCCGCCGAAGGATATTCTCGATATGTGTTGCAAACATATGAACCGAGATCGTTGTGTCTGGCACCGTATTTTCAACCGTTACCCGGTGATGAGTCAATTGATAGTCCAGGTCCGTCACCAGCCGGCTGACAATATGGAACGGTGAAATTCGGTACTCTTTAATCTCCATCTCGCGGGAAATTTCGCCGGACTCGATCTTCGTTGCCGTTAAAAAATCATCCACCATTGCATTCAACCGCTTGCTGCTGTTCTGCAGCATCTGCAGGAATTCCGTCAATTCCTTTTGCGAATAACTGTTCTGGGAATCGGAAAGCATTTCCGTGGCACCGAGGATGGAGGTCAGCGGAGTGCGCATTTCATGGGTGATCAGGCGGAAGATCTCGTTCTTCATTTTGTCCGCATGATACGACGCCGCTTCACTCAACTGTTCTTTCCGTTTCAACTTCCCCCGAATGGACGACAATAACAGATGGAAATCCACCGGCTTGGTCAGATAATCATCGCTTCCCATCTCTTTACCTGCCACCACGCTTTCGGAATCGCTGTGTGCAGAGAGAAATAAAAAAGGGACGTGCTGCAAATGAGGAAGTGAACGGACGTAGGCGAAGAAATCGAATCCGTTTTTCCCCGGCATGGTGATATCGGAAATGATAATATCAGGTGTCGTATTGTTGAGATGCTCGATCCCTTTATCGACACTGTACGCAAGCAACACGTTAAAATTTTCCGCTTCCAGCACAGAACCGACGATATCCAAAAGGCTTTCTTCGTCATCAACAAGCAGGATGGTCTGTTTTTTCGTAGGCGTCATGGTCGTAGAGTTTTGTGAAGGATATCCAGCATCTGCTGGTGGATGCGGCCATTCGACGCAAGAGTATTCGGTCTGAAGACTGTATCGGTCGAGTCATTAAAAAAATTTGTCACGCTCCCCCCTGCTTCTTTCACGATCAATACTCCTGCAGCTTTGTCCCAGGGATTCAGAAACACCTCCCAGTAACCGTCAAATCTGCCGCAGGCCACATACGCAAGATCGATCGCCGCCGAACCGAGCCTGCGCACCCCTTGCGCAACCGGCAGAAAATTGATGAAATGCTGTATGACATTTTCGGGATTCTCTTTCACATTGTATGGAAATCCTGTCACCACCAGGGAATTAATGAGCGTATCCGTCGTTGAAACGGAAATCTTTTTTCCATTGAGGAATGCTCCCTTCCCTTTTTCCGCAGTGAATAATTCATCCGCATTCGGATCGTAAATAACACCGGCGATCATATCACCCTTATGTTCGACACCGATCGTTACGCTGAAGATCGGCAGACCGTGAGTGAAATTGGTCGTTCCATCAAGAGGATCAATGATCCATCGGAATTCCGACTGTTGCGCACTTGAGCCTCCCTCTTCCCCCAGAATTGCATGTAACGGGTAGTGGCTGTGAATTTTCCGGATAATCATTGCTTCGGATTGTTTATCGATTTCGGTGACCAGATTCGTTTCCTGTCCGATCTTCCGCTCAATGTGCTTAATATTCCCTACATTGGTTTTTAAAAATTTCCCTGCTTCGAGCGCTGCTTCAATGGCAACCTGTAACATAACAATCCTGTATTCGATGGTTGGGCCCTCGGCCCGATGCTTTCTAAGCCTCTTGAGAGAGTAAAATAGAAAATATTTATCCCCTGTTCAATGGAATTCAGATGCCATATTGCTTGCCAAGGATGTTCCTTCTATATTCAGGGCATGGAAAGCGGATCGTTATGACAGAACAAGAATTTCGACGGTTGATCGATACAAGCATTTCAGCACAATGGAAGTTCCGGAACCGTTGGGAGCACGTAACAGAAGATAGCTCTGTACGGTTGGATATAGACCGTTCGAACGTCATTCTTTCTGAATTGGCTGAGCGGCTGGATGATAATTATCCGTTCTTTCATCCCCGCTATGCCGGGCAGATGTTGAAACCGCCGCACCCGATCGCGATTGCAGCATATCTGATGGCGATGCAGATCAATCCCAACAATCATGCATTAGACGGGGGTCCGGCAACGGCAAAGATGGAATTGGAAGTAATCGACCAGATTGCTTCCATGTTCGGGTACACCGAACATCTCGGACACTTGACCTCGAGCGGAACCATCGCAAATCTTGAAGCGTTATGGATTGCCCGATGTATCCACCCAAACAAATCGGTTGCTTATTCCCCCAACGCACATTATACTCACCGCCGGCTTTGTGAAGTAATCAAGTGCTCTGCACTGGAGCTCGATGTTACTGATCTTGATGCAGTGGAGAAAGCGTTCAAGACTGGCACTGTCGGCACCATCGTTGTCACTATCGGAACAACGGGAACCGGATCCGTCGAACCGCTGCATCGCATTCTGCCGCTGGCAAAACACTATGGCGTTCGGGTGCATGCAGATTGCGCCTATGGCGGATTCTTCACAATCCTTGCCCGGGTGGATAGACCTATCATCGATCCGGCACCGTTTCTGGCATTAAAAGAGTGTGATAGTATTGTTGTGGATCCTCACAAACACGGTCTGCAGCCGTACGGATGCGGTTGTATCCTGTTCAAAGATCCCGGCGTCGGACCATACTACAAACACCAGTCGCCCTACACTTATTTTACATCGAAGGAGCTCCATCTCGGTGAGATCTCATTAGAATGTTCCCGCGCCGGAGCATCGGCAGCTGCATTGTGGGCAACGTTGAAATATTTTCCGCTTACTCCATCCGGCGGACTTGGCGACATTCTGATAAAAACCCGTGAAGCAGCACTGCTCTGGAACAAAGAGATCTCGGAACATTCAGAATTTCATATGTTTGCAGTGCCGGACCTGGATATTGTGACCTATTTCCCATCAACTACTACCTTCAGGGCATCAGAAATTTCAAGCACATCGCAAAAGATTTTTGAGCAATCCATGCATCAGCCTACCCATCCGTTATTTCTTGCGACGATGAGCGTACACTCTTCACTAATCGCCGAGAAATTCTTGCATTTCGTTCCGGATACCCCTTCGACAACAATTCTTCGATCCGTTTTGATGAAACCGGAACACCGTGAATATGTCCCTCACTTCATTCAGGAACTAAACCAATGCGCGCGTTCCAGCGTTTAAACTTCACATCCTGTCATAAGAGAAGGATGGTTCCAATTAATTTTTCTCTTTCACTCATACGAAAATGAAAACCTATTCTATTACTGCACTCGTTCTTGTTTTGCTTTCTATTACCACAGCTCAGGATAAATCGGGGAAAACCGGGATGATCGTCGGTCATGCGAAGAACTATGTAACGAAAGAGCCTCTGATCAATGCAACGGTCATTCTTCAGGGAACAACGATCGGTGCGGCAACAGATATTGACGGAAACTTTACGATCACGGACGTCCCTGTCGGCACACATAACCTTCGGGCAAGCGCGCTTGGATTCCAACCGATGGTGAAAACGGATATTGTCGTTTCCGCAGGGAAACCGGTTGATGTACATTTTGAACTGAACGAAGTAACAGTCGAACTTGAGGGTGTTACGGTGACGACGGAATATTTTCAGAAATCCCCCGATGCACCAATCAGTATTCAAACGTTGAGCGTTGAAGAGATCCGCCGGCTGCCGGGCGGTCTGGAGGATGTCGTGCGCGCCATTTCTATTCTGCCGGGTGTTGCACAAGTACAGAACGGACGGAACGACCTTATTGTCCGTGGCGGGGCACCGTCCGAAAACTTGTTTGTCATCGATAATATCGAGGTTGCGAATATCAATCATTTTGGTACACAAGGAGCCAGCGGAGGTCCGCTGAGCTACGTTAATCTTGATTTTGTGAATGAGACGTCATTCAAGACCGGCGGCTTTGGTGCAAAATACGGCGACAAGCTCTCCTCTGTGTTGACAATTGATCTCCGGGATGGACGCGAGGACAGATTAGGCGGGAAGGCAACAATTTCAGCATCGCAATTTGGTTTGAATCTTGAAGGCCCTACAGACCGGAACGGTTCATTCCTCTTCTCCGCTCGAAGAAGTTATCTTGATTTTATATTCAAAGCGGCCGGTTTCGGCTTTGTCCCGGAATATTGGGATTTTTTGGGAAAAGTGAATTACAAGCTCTCTCCAAAAGACCAATTGAATGTGCTGAGTATAGTTGCTTTGGATAACGTCAAACTGTTCAACGATTCACAGGATAAACGTTATACCAACTCCCGCATTCTCTCCAGTGACCAATCACAATTTCTTGGAGGTATTTCCTGGAGACATCTTCTCAACAAAGGATTTATGAATATCACTTTAAGCCAGACGTTTTCCGGATTCAACTATATTCAAAACGACTCATTACTCAATCCGATTTTCAAGAGCACTTCCGATGAACGGGAGATCTCATTACGAGGAGATGTTGTATACCAAATTGACAAAGAATCGGATTTGTCGTTCGGTGTGTTGGCAAAGCACATTGATTTCAATTCCAGGATCATTCTGCCGATTCCATTCTGGACGAATTTTGGACAGCAACTGACAGTCAATGCAACGTTAGACACAACTGCAATAAAATCTGCCGGGTATATCCAGTATTCACATGCACTTGTTGTCACTGTGCGAATGACAGTAGGATGTAGAATTGATTATTTCAATCTTATTAAGGATAACATAGCAATTTCACCCCGTTTGTCATTATCATATTCAGCAACACCAGTGCTAACACTTACCACCAGTATCGGCCAATATCATCAGGCTCCATCCTACATTTGGCTTGTCGCAAATCCATCGAACAAAAATTTGAAATATGTTTCAGTCGATCAGTATGTGTCCGGAATCG
Organism: Bacteroidota bacterium; assembly: GCA_041665225.1. Taxonomy (GTDB): domain Bacteria; phylum Bacteroidota; class Ignavibacteria; order UBA10030; family UBA8401; genus UBA8401. The sequence goes on along the minus strand of JBAYJG010000035.1, from coordinate 7,722 downwards.
AATATTTGCTCCGTTCAGATGTTAAGGTAAGCCTGGAAGGATATATTAAAAAGTACTCGAAGTATCCCGCCAGCATACTCCGGCCGTACCTTGTGATGGCAAATACGGGAGCAGGATTCGGCGGATCACAAGATGGGTACGCCGCGTTCGGTTTAGAACCGCTCGTCAGTTTGGGCAGCGGAACCGCTCATGGATTAGAATTCTTCCTACAAAAGAAGCTGTCTGATATTCCATGCTATGGGTTGATCAGTATCAGCTGGAATGAGGCACGATTCAAAGCACTGGATGGAATTTCGAGATCAAGTACATTTGATCAACGATGGATCATTAATCTCGGAGGAGGCTATATACTGGATGAACTATGGGAGTTCGGCGCTAAATTCCGTTTTGCCACTGGACGGCCCTATACACCGTACAATGCTGATGGCACACAGAATAGTGTTGCATACAATACAGTGAGGATCGGAGCAAATCATAGTCTTGACCTGCGTGTTGACCGCCGCTGGAATTTTGATCGATGGAATCTGATCACCTACATCGACGTGCAAAACGTTTACAACCGTAAACCTCTTGACGTTCCGATATTCGACGAACGAACAAAAAAAGTGAAACAGGCAGGCGGTTCCATTGGTTTGCTCCCTTCCATCGGAGTCAGCGCTGAGTTTTAAAAACAGCAGAGCCCATCGTGAATAACCGGATGGGCTCTCATGCACAGTTCTCTATTTCTTCCTATTCAAATCGTAGAGCTTCGATAGGATCAAGATTTGCCGCTTTCCACGCAGGATACACACCAAACACGATTCCTATCAGCGAACAGAAAATCAATGCGGTAATATTCATTTGAAGTGCGGTAAAATCCAAAATGGGCGTTTGCAATATCGCCACGGCATTATTCCAGGGATAGACCGGCGGAGCATCAAGGAGTAAAGCAACGATATTTCCCATGATAGAACCGCAGATAATTCCAATAATCCCCCCGATCTGTGAGAATACGACTGATTCAGTCAGAAATTGCGAAAGCACATTCGTTCTTGTTGCTCCTAAGGCCTTCCGAATACCGATCTCTTTCGTCCGTTCCGTGACTGAAACCAACATTATATTCATAATTCCAACGCCGGCAGCCAGCAAAGCTATGCATGCAATTCCTAATGCACCGATCTTGATCATAAATGTTGTTTCGTTGAATTGAGCGATGACCGTTTCATTGGAAAAGATCTCAAAGTCATCCGGTTGTCCCGGCGGCACCTGTCGGATAACGCGGAGAATACCGCGGGATAGTTCCAACACTTCGTTATAGGTATTTTGGTCCCGGGCAGATACCATAATGTTTACTGACCGGTCTCTGCCGTAGATATTCAGATGTGTAGTAATGGGAACAATCACCAGATTCCCCTGGGAACCTCCGAGCACGGAACCTTTATCAAGCAATGTCCCGATCACCTTGTATTGGATTCCATCCGCGCGGATTAATTCACCGATAGGATTCCCCATGGGAAATAGTTTTTTTACCACGTCACTGCCGATCACAGCAACCTTTGCTGCAGATTGGACCTCTTGTGCGGTATATGAACGCCCGTATTCTACATCCCAATTGTTTGTTGCTAATCCGTCCACCGATTCCCCGGCGATTTGCACACTGGGATTCGTTTTGAGGTTTTTGAATTCAACGACCTTCCCGAACGTCCATACTTCCAAACCGACATATTTTGCCAGCGTCATCCGGTCATAGAACAACTCCGCCTGTTCGTAGGTAATGTCTTTACGGTTGCGGAACCGCGAACGGTCGTGATCATTAAAATTATTCTGGGGATATTTCTGGATCTGGAACGTATTTGCACCCAACTGGCTTACGCCGGTTTCGATAGCATTTTGCAGCACGCCTAATGCCGTCATCACGCCGATAATCGAGAACACGCCGACACCAATGCCAAGCAGCGTCAATACGGAACGCAATTTGTTCACACGAATTGCATTCAACGCCATTCCTATACTTTCTTGAATTTGCATATTATTGTTCTCAGTTATTCGTGGCGCAATGCTTCGACCGGATCCATTTTCGATGCACGGTTTGCAGGTAAAAAGCCGGATACAACACCAACCAGTACCGAAATAAATAACGCTATCCCCACAACAGAAAGAGGCATCGAAGTCGGCATGATTTGGTTGATTAATAAACTTAACGGATAGGAAATAATGATTCCAATAATACCGCCGAACAGTGCAAGTGCAGCTGATTCGATGAGAAATTGGAACAAAATCGTCGATCGTTTTGCGCCAATCGCCTTGCGAATCCCGATTTCCTTTGTCCGTTCGGTCACTGAAACGAACATAATATTCATAATTCCAATGGCGCCGACAAACAACGAGAGCGCCGTAATGAATAATCCTATTCCCGCAATCACTCCGCCGATCTGATTGAACGTTTGGATAAACATTTCCTGCTGATTGATTGCAAAGTCGTCTTTTATCCCTGGCTTCACTCCGCGTGCTTTGCGCATAATCCCACGTAACTCCTCTTTCGTGTTTTCAAGATCGTTGATGTTGGCGGCTTTAACTTGAATATCCAATCCGCGTCGTTGATTGGAAAACTTCTGGAGGAAATTGGTGATAGGAATAAACGCACGATTATCGTTGTCCATCCCTAAAAAACTTCCCTGTTTCGCAACAACACCTACTACCCGGAAGGTATAATCACCGATCTTCACGTTCTTTCCGAGCGGGGTTTCATTCGGGAATAATTTTTCTGCTGTAGTATACCCCAATACAGCCACCGGCCGAGCACCGTTTGACTCTGCCTGTGAAAAGTAACGACCCATTTCAATTGTGAGTCCCGAAATCTGCACAAATTGATCATTTGTCCCCAAGACAACGATCCCGTCAGATGTGATGCTACGGTATTTTATCGGAGCTCTGCGTCCTGTTACCGGACTGACTGCGCTGATGGTCGTCCCCTGATCCCGCACGGCTCGAAACTGACGGAGATCGATATTCTTTCGGTTCCGGGATGCAAGCCATTCTTCTTCACTTGAAAACCAGGAGAATTTCTGCACATAAAGAACATCCGCACCAAGTTTTGAAACCATTTCATTAAATGACCTGCTCATCCCTTCAATCGCAGTCCCCATCAAGGTCACCGATACGATACCGATAACAATGCCCAGTGTCGTTAGGACCGAGCGCATCTTGTTGGCGCGGATCGCCTGAAACGAGATCCCGATCCCTTCTTTTACTTCGTACGCAAAATCAGTCATTTTCATAGATACACCATTTGTGGGGAGAGAGTCTGTTACGAATGCACGCTTGGCATAATTCTTTCTTCAACCATAGTATCGCTTTCCACTAAACCGTCCCGCACTCTGATAATCCTATGTGCATGACGGGCGATATCCTCTTCGTGTGTTACCAGAATGATCGTATTTCCCTGTGCATGAAGCTCATTAAACAGATGCATGATCTCCACGCCGGTCTTCGAATCCAGGTTACCGGTCGGTTCATCCGCAAGAATGATCGACGGCTTCGTTACAAGAGCGCGGGCAATTGCCACGCGCTGCCGCTGACCGCCGGACAATTCATTCGGTTTATGATGCATACGGTCTTCAAGTTTTACATGGGACAATGCTTCGGCTGCCAGTTGCTTGCGGTCTGTTTTCTTCATCCCGGAATAAATCAACGGCAGTTCGACATTATGAAGTGCATCGGACCGTGCCAGTAGATTAAACGTTTGGAAAACGAATCCGATCTCTTTATTTCTGATCTTTGCGAGCTCATTGTCATTCATTTCGCTGACATTCACTCCATTGAATTCATACAATCCTGATGTCGGAGTATCCAGGCAGCCAACGACATTCATCAACGTCGATTTCCCGGATCCGGATGGTCCCATGATTGCAACATATTCATTTTTGTGAATCTGGACCGAAACATCTACAAGGGCATTGACTTCCACCGCTCCCATTATATATGTTTTTTTAATGTTCTTGATGTTAATTACTGGCTGCATAGGTCCTCTATAATTCTTGAATTTTCTTTTGCGCCGCATCCGTTCGCCGCCCTTGCGGCTCCACAGCAACATACCACTGATATGTTTCTTTTGCTTTCTTTTTTTTCCCGATCAGTTCATAACACTCGGCCAGGGAAAAGATGGATGCACTGAAGGTCTTGTCGACGGAAAGCGCAAACCGATATTTTTCAATTGCCTGTTCATATTTTTGTTCCGCTTTCAGCACATCCCCATAACTGTCATACGCATCAGGGTTCGACGGTTCGCGATCAATGAAGTTCTGCATCTGGATATAGGCATCGGTAAACTGCTTACGGTTGAGATACAAATACCCAAGTTGTTTATACCCTGTGCCTCGTCCCGGTTCAACAGCGATCGCTTTTTTGATTTGCCGTTCCGCCTCAGCAGTGTCTTTCTTCACTCTCAAGAAAAAATTCGACAGCAACAAATGACCGCGGAAGGGATCCTTCGATACAACAGCCATTGCTTGATCGTAAGCCTTTTCGTTGCTTCCCCCCATGATTCCCGGTGCTATCACATAATAGTTATACAGTGCCAATCGTGCATCGATATTGTCCGGGTCGAGTTCGGATGCACGCAAAAATGCATTTTTAATTTTCGGCGCTAGCAGTCCCTGCGAAAAAAAATTCGCACTCGCCGCCTGTTGACCAAGTATCTGACCCCGTGCAAGATGATACCGGGCGACATTGCCGTTCAATTCGATCGCTTCATCGATTGCTTCTTCCGCATCATCCAGATTACGTTGCAACAACAATGCCACGGCAAGATAATATTGCGATTCAGCATCCTTACTATTATGCTTTAGGGCAGTTTCAAAGAACGATTGTGCTTCTTTGTATTTCTTGGTATTTAACAGACGGATTCCGGCACTATCCACCTGAGCGGAGAGTATCCCTGCCGCCCAGAGTAGAATAACAAGTTTACCGGTCATTGTCATCACGCAGCTGTATTATTTATTTTCACCAGGTTTGCCCATGGCAAACTTGGCTGCCGAATTTTCTACTTTGATCACGGAACCATCTTCCAAATCTCGATTGATCGCTTTATAGGAACCGCTGATCACTTCGCTATCTGTCGACAATCCCTCGGATATCTCTACATATCCTTCATCATTGATGCCTCGTTTCACAGGCAGCATCTTTGCCTTTCCGTTTTCGACAACAAAGACGCATTCAACCGGCTTTTCGTTCATGGAGAGTCCGCCAGGGCTTCCAGGATTCTGCGACGTACCCTCTTTCGGTTTTTCCCCTTCTTTCGGCTTCGGTGCACGTGTTGTCACGCTTTGGATCGGGACAGCGATCGTGTTTTTCTTGGTTTCCGTCTCGATATCAGCAGTCATAGACATGCCGGGACGCAGCGCGATATCCTTATTCAGAACGCGAATCTTTACTTCAAAATTCGTTACTTCTTCCTGCGTTCCGAGTCCTTTCGATTTCGCGGTATTGGCGATTTCATAAACAGTACCGATAAATTTTTTGTCCGGATACGCATCGATCGTGATGCGGGCAGTATCACCGATGGAGATCGTCACAATGTCATTTTCACCGACATCGACCCGAGCTTCCATCATCGAAAGATCCGCCACCGTCATAATCTGCGTACCCTGTGTAAAGCTGCTTCCGCTGACACGTTCGCCCAATTCTGACAGCAGTTGTGACACCGTGCCATTCATCGGAGCATAGATCGTCGTCTTTGCCAAACTTTCCTTCGCATCACGGAGAGAAGCCTGGGCTTGTTGAACTCCAGCTTGTGACGATTCATGTTGGGATTTCGCGGCATTGAACGAAGTTTTTATGGCGATGAACTCCTGATCCGACAAAAGTTTCTTTTCATAGAGTTCCTGAGCCCGTTTAAACTCCGACTCTGCTTTTTCGAGGTTCGCCTTTTGCAGGTTTAAATTTGCCCGTGCGGATTGAAGTCCTGCTTCTGCACGATCCACCTGCGCCTGATACTGGTCCGGCTTGATCCTCACGAGTAAATCTCCCCGTTTCACTTTATCCCCTTCTTTCACAGGAAGGGAGGTGATCTCACCGCTCACTTCTGCGTTGATCTTCACCATTGTCTCCGGTTGGATCTTTCCGGAAGCATTCACCACCTGGGTGATTGTGCGTAGCGATGCTTTTTCCGTTTGCACCATGATGATATTTTCCTTCTTACTGCCGAGGACCACCACGAGCACGAGTACGATCGCTACAACCCCGATGCCGGAGAAGATAAACAATTTCTTTTTATTCTTTTTTCCATTTGCCATAACTACTCCATGATTTGATATAATTAATACTTTTCTCTACCAACAGCGATCCTGAACTGCAGTTTCGCATAAACAAAATCATATGATGAGGATACTTTATTGCTTTGCGCTTGCACATAGTTTGATGTCGCAACAAGAAGATCGAGAAGAGTATTCGAACCGAGATTGTACCGTTCTTCCGCGATCCTTCTATCCTCTTCAGCAGATTTTACATTCTTCAATGACACATCATACCGTTTGCGGGCTGTTTCAAGATTGAGCAATGCCGTTTTCACATCTTTTGCCACGCTCCGTTTCGCCTGTTCTACCTGTTGTTCCGCTAATTCCAAATTCAACTGACTTGTTTGTGTCGATGTGCTCGTCTGAAAGCCGCTAAAGATCGGAAGCGACAATGAAAGTCTCCAGTTCCAAGTCTTTGTGTCGGATAACGTTCCAAGATCATTCCCCGAAAAACCATATCCCGCTCCCAAACTGAGTGTCGGATAATGACCGGATCGCGAAATGGTCAGATCGCTTTCCGAAACACGCTTTGCCAATAATGAAGATTGATAATCAGGTCTCGCTTCGAGAGCTTCCTGTACCAGCTTATTGTAATCAGCATATTCCTGCCGAAGAGAATCCTGAACAAGCGCATCAAGCTCTTGAATTACCGTGGCATCTGCAAACTCATATTCTTTTGTTACATCCAACGACAAAAGATAGAGCAAATCCTGTTTTGAATTGTCGTAATTACTCTGAGCATTAATCAGAGCAAGTTCGTCATTTGCTGTCTGCACCTGCTGCCGATAGACATCCGATTTAGCCAACGCTCCCACTTTATTTGATTCTTCGATCCGTGATAACTGTTGTTGTGAACGCTTCAGGTTTTCCTGACTCACTTTCAATAATTGTTCATTGCGTAATACGGTGAGGTATGCCTGTTCCACCAAAAGGACGGTACTTTGTTTTTGTTTTGCGAAATTATACGCAGCGGCATCTGCTGATGAAGACGCTCGGCTGTATGAAGAAATGTTACGGAATCCGTCAAAGATGACCATGTTGGCACTCAAACCTGCGCTGGCACTTCCGTTTGCCGCAAGACCTGACGGAATGAGAGGCGAAGGATCGAAGGAAGAACCGTTACGTCCCACGCTAGCCGAAGCCGTGAGAGTAGGGAGGAAAGTCCCGAATGCCGATGTAACATTTGCGTCTGAAATTTGCATTGAATTATTAGAGCGGATAACATCTATATTTTTCTCTAGTGCGGTTTGAATTGCTTGTTGAAGGGACAATTTCTCTTGTGCCGGAAGTGCTGCAGACAAAAACAGCGAAAATAGCACAATAGTGAGGATTTTATTCATTGCATTCTCCAAAATTTAACAAAACTATGTGATTTTAACGATGTGAGCCACTAAAAGTTACAGGAAAGTTCATAATTCTTACCGTTTGGACTGCATTTTTTGGTGCAAGT
>JBAYJG010000034.1:0-17994 GCA_041665225.1 Bacteroidota bacterium | reverse complement strand
TCTATCGTGGATATGGTTGAACAAGCGGTGACAACCCGGTCTCTTCCGCTGTTATTTATTGCCGGCAGAACGGTGGATCTGCAGAAAGTTCGTTCAATGGAAGCTGTTTTTCCGTTCACCGTCGCTTCGGAACGGATGGATGAACAAATGATTCTGCCGTCCGTCCCATTGAAAGCAAAAGGACATCAGCTGCTGCAGGGATGGAATGCATCGTGGGATAAACTGCCGCCGCTTTTTTATTCGCTCCAGACCTTTGCAGCAAAACCGGAAGCACAGAACCTGCTTGGTGTGAAGATACAAAACGTTGCGTTGACGAATCCGCTGCTGCTCGTTCGCACTATCGGACAGGCAAAATCGGCGGCCATGCTCGGGTACGGTATCTACCGCTGGAAACTGCTTGCCGGTTCAGCGGAAGAGACGAAAGAATTTTTCGATTCGTGGCTCACCGCCCTCGTCCGCTGGCTCTCCACGCGAGAACAAGACAACTATCTTCGCATCGAACCGTCGAAGGAATTCTATTCGCAGGGTGAACGGGTGGACATGATGGGACAGGTGTACAACGAAAGCTATCAACCGGTGGACGGTGCAGAAGTACAGATAACGCTTCGCTCGCTGCGCAACAACGAACGATTTGAAACAACACTTTCTTCTCTTGGATCCGGATTATATGACGGATCGTTCGAAGGACTTCCCGAAGGGGATTTTGCCTACACTGCCGTGGCACGGCAGGGAAGCGATACAATCGGTACGACGAATGGACGGATCTCCGTCGGCGAACAATCGATCGAATTTGCTGAAACAAAAATGAACAAACCGCTGATGAAACAACTTGCTACCGCATCTGCTGGCGCGTATGCAGATGCCTCCGGGTGGGACGGCCTTGTGGATGGTATACTGAAACGGGAAGAGATGAAGCCGCATGAACAGATCCGCACCAGCGAATTCAACCTCTGGAATCTTCCTTCCTATCTGGCTATCGTCATTCTGCTTCTGGGGATCGAATGGCTCATCAGAAAATTAAACGGTATGTTATAACTATCGGAATATATACATGAAACGTACTTTTCTTCTCCTCGGATCGCTCTTCGCATTCTTCGGTGTAGCGCTTGGTGCCTTCGGTGCGCACGGACTGAAACAATTCATTGCGCCGGAAGCACTTGCAGTATTCGAAACGGCCGTCCGCTATCAGATGTATCACGCATTTGCAATTCTTATTGTTGCCTTGCTTGTTGATTTGCATCCGCGCATGGCGCTGGCGGGAAGATTGTTTGGATTGGGCATTCTCCTGTTCAGCGGAAGTCTGTATGTGCTTGCGGTAACCGGCATCCGTTCATTCGGCTACGTTACACCATTTGGCGGATTCTGTTTTCTTGCCGGCTGGTGGGTACTGTTCATTACCGCTTTTAAAATAAAAAAGGAGAACTGAAATTCAGTTCTCCTTCATCCGGCTGCCGTTCTTCACGGCTCAACCGTCAATCTATTGTTATTTGCTGGCGAGCATCGAGGAAACATCTGTACTGGAGACAGTATTCAGAACTTTTCCCTGTGCATCAAGAATGTTCATGCTGCCGTCTTGATTCTGCACTGCATATGCCAGCACAGTACCCTGGCTGTCTTTCACCACTGATTTCCCATCTTCCTGAGCAATAACGAAAGTCTTTCCTGCATAGCTGATCTCGACGTTCTTTGTTTCCTTATTGAATGCAACGGTTGTGCCGTCGTCGGATTTGATGGTGGATGCCATCGGGTTGGTACCGGTCCAGAATTCGATCGAGTTCAGGATGACGGTGTCAATGAAGCCGGCAATACCGTACACCGGAACAACATAGCAAGCCAGGAATACGACTTCCACTACCCATTTGTTGCCAAGGGAACCGTTCCAGTTGTACACCTTCTTTGTAAGGCTGAACGATCCGTAACATCCAACGGACATCACCGCCATCGAAGCAACGAGAACCATCACAACGATCTTCTTGAATAATTTGTTCATTCTAACTCCTGTAAAGTATTTGGGAAAATAGTGGATTAGTTTCTGAAGCGATAATACCACAATTTTTTATTGATGGCAATAGCCAGGCGGATATATTTGCGTAAAGGATCCAGGTGTTCCTATTCAGTTCCCGAAGTGCAAACGAGAGAAGAATTCTGTACTTGCATCTTCCGTGAACTTTCCTAACTTTACCGACACTATGAGCAGCATTTTCAAACATCTTACACAGCCGGATGAGAAACTCTTTTTCTCCCGTAACGATGCATCTGATCCCCGGATGGGCGATCTGGTAATCCGCGGTGAAAAGCATTTTACCGATGCGATCGTTGCCGGCATCATCGGCGTTCCGACGGATGAAGGGGTGAAACGGAACGGCGGCCGCATCGGCGCTAAAGGAGGACCGACTGTTATCCGACAGGAATTCTATAAACGCACGGCGTTCGTTATCGGAAAAGAGAAATCACCCGCCTCCGTACCGGTGTTCGATTTTGGAGATGTGAAGATTGGGAAAACCCTGGAAGAGACCCACGAGATACTTGCGGACGTGGTGCATGCGCTCATTTCAGCGAATATCACCCCCATCGTTCTGGGGGGCGGTCATGACATCGCCTATCCTAATTTCCTCGGTTTTTCCAAAGGGAAAAAGAGTGTCGGTGTGATCAATATCGATACGCATCTGGATTACCGGAAACCGAATCCCAAACGGAATAGCGGCACCTCGTTCCGGCAAATGCTTGATCATCCGGTGAGTCCATTGAATGCTATGAATCTGGTGGAAGTGGGGATCCAGTCGTTCGCAAATTCCAGCGAGCACTATTCCGAACTGGTCGAACGGGGCGCGACAGTCTTTTCTCTCCGTGACGTCCGCGAAGACGGCATTACCAAGATCATGGACCTCGCGTACGAACTATCAACATCCAATGCCGATTCACTCTATATCAGTTTCGATTTAGATGCAGTCCATGGTGCAGATGCTCCCGGTGTGAGCGCACCGCTGCCGACCGGTCTGACACCGGAGGAATTTCTGACGGCTGCACTGTTTGCAGGAAAACGCCGCAAGACGAAGCTGATTGATATCGTTGAAATGAATCCAAAATACGATGTGGATGGCAGAACGGCGAAGCTCGCCGCACTGGCGATGATGTATTTTCTCACAGGAATTGCAAACCGTTAATTGTTTGCGAGTGGTTGAACAAGACAATGTCCAAATTTTTTACAGATAAAAACGCCAGCCAATGAGTTGGCGTTTTTCGTTTAGAGGAAAAATTATTGAAAACCCGATACATCGGAAACGTATGGTCCACTTCTCACCAAATTGTTGTATCTTGTAAAGTGTGTGAACCACAGAATCACTAAAGGAGTGCGGTATGGCTGAACAACAAACGATTGAATTACGCTGCAGCAAGAATCCAGACGGGAAATATAACGCGAAGACTTTTGTGAACGGGAAAGAGCTGAAGGGGAAGGAATTTAACGTTATTCGCGGCGACCAGTTCTCACTGGTGCTGTTGTATCATCAAATAAAGAAAACCTATTCGTCCGGCGAAGTGCATATTAAAGGGTTGGACAGGAATTCCGAACTGAATATCCTGCATTCAGAACTATAGGAAGATATAGCCTTTCGCTTCTGGATGGAGCCAAAGGCCGTGTTTTCGTCAGCTATTCCCAGGCGGATTGTAATTGCCGACCAGATCGGATTCGATGTTCAATCGCTTCTTTTTATCTTCTTCCTGGTAAATACAGATGCAGTTTGCATTGTACCGGGTGAAGAACTGATCTTTCATCCCGTCGAATTGTTTGCCGAGATTTTCCGTCTGTCCTACAAAAATATGTTTGTGTGATACTTTGTTCATCTCATCCGTGGACCGGCGGGTGATCACATAGACCGCAGCAACTTGCTTAAATAACGTCGTCATCGGATGGATGGCGAACGAATACTTCTTTCCTGATTCTCCCCGAAACGCTATTTGTGCCATGACCCTCTCCTCTTTGTATACAGTATCGGCAAAATTACCTCTAAATCCTACGATATCAGGATTATATTCCATTAATCTCAGTACGCACGAAACCCGAATCAAACTGACTTCGGGTTTGTGAAGAGGAAGAGAAGAGAGGGGTGAATATCATTGCGTGTTGTCGCTCAGCAGTTGTTCCTGCAACCGTTCCGATGCTGCGCGGAAAAAACTTTCTTCATTTGCCGAAACAATGTTGTGATCATTGGAATACCATTCGGGGTTTTCGCAGATCGACAATGCGATATACGCTTTATACCGTGTTGTGCCGGATGGATGCGATGTTCTGATGTCGTTTATTGTTGAAACCAGTTCTGAAACGTCGGCGTTGGGGTAGCGCATTTTCATTAAGGATGTTATACGCATCGCTGATTCGATCAGTCCGGGATTCGATGAATGCAAAGCAGTCCGTAAATTCGTGGTTGCAAAATGGATCAACTTCTCTTCTGTGTTGAATTTCTTTGTGGGTTCTGTGGAAGCGGCGAAATGGACGGTGAATATTGCTAATGCGGCGATCACTGCTATTCTTGATTTCATGACATCCTCCTGTGGGTTTTGTTCTTCTCTTACTGCAATTTTGTAACAGAGTGAACGGAGAGAGAGCAGAGAAAGATGTGTATGCAGCGTCAGGATATGTAAAAAGATGTCACACGGTCGGCGTAAAAAAAAGCCGTTACAAGAACGGCTCTCATCGGGCGGAAATGCTGAATGTGTTTTACTCTGTCTTTGATACGACGTGATCGATCTTCTTATGAATAGGTTCAACGGTTTGCAGATATCGATAGATCGCTTTTAATTCCAGATCGGTCATATTCTTGAAAGCTCCCCACGGCATCGGCGTTCCTGCGATCTGCACTCCCTGACGGAAGCGATGCATAAAAACATCTTCCGTCCACTGAAAAATTTTTCCTGTCTCCGGATCGGGCGTCAGGTTTGGAGTTGTGAAGGTAAGTTCCGGTTTTTCGTCGGACGGCATTTTGAATCCGCCGGAAAATGGGTCGCCGACGAATGCACCGGTCATCATATTGCGCTCGGTATGGCATCCGACGCAGTTGGCGACGGAATGCGCCAGATATTTCCCGTAGGCGGATGTGGAATCGATCGTCGTCTCTTTCGGCGGTTCGCCGGTAGGACCGACAGGAGTGATGATGAATGCGACCACGGCCTTGCCGAGAAAATTGATTTCACGGTTCACCACGGTATGATTTACCGGAGGCAGTGTACGCAGATAGGAAATAACCGCGGTCAAATCCTCATCACTGAGATCGTGAAACGGCATGAAGTCAAATACAGCGCGTCCGTCCGGAAAAACACCGTACCGCAGTACGCGGGCAATTTCCTTATCGCTCAGGTTTCCAATTCCAGTCTCCTTGTCCGATGTGATGTTCAAGGTGCGTATAACGCCGAATGGTAGTGCGAACTCGAAACCTCCCTTCAGTTCTACTGGTTCGCCGTTCACCGCTTTTTGCAGATCTTCCTTCGCAAAGTGACAGTTTACGCAATGGGCAGGGCCGTTTGCCAGGTGTCTGCCGCGAGCGATAACGCTGCTGTCGCTGCTTGCCGTGATGTTGGGATACGGTGCATCGAAGGACTTGTTTTGCAGCGCAAAGACCGCTGCAACGAAAAGCACTATTGCTACTCCCAGCACAATTCCCACCCACTTCAGAACTGACAGGAGTTTGTTCATGGTTCCACCTTTCAATTGAGTGATGAAAATATCGGGCAATATACCAGCCGTCAATGAAATTTTCAAGACAAAATTATCCGATTTTTTGTTCTTAAAAAGATTTCCCATACATTCCTTTTACTACAATGAAGATTACAGGAATGACACGGGAACGGTTTGAACAGATTGCGCAGGAAGCGTTTGATTTACTGCCTGCCGATTTTACCGAGAAGGTGGATAACGTGCAGATTGTTGTGGAGGATTATCCTTCGGAGGATGCATTAAGAAAAACAAAATCGGATCGATTTTCTCTTTTAGGATTGTATCAGGGAATACCACTGACTCATAGAGGACAATGGTACGGCATGAGTGCAACGGTGCCGGACAAAATCTCGCTCTATCAAAAGAATATCGAATCTGTTTGCAGGGATGAAGAAGAGATGGAACTGCGTATTACTGAAGTACTGTTTCATGAGCTCGGTCATTACTTCGGGATGAATGAAGCGCAAGTGCGCAGTGCTATGAAGAGGTTCATGTAAACATCTAGTATAGTTGTAGGACACCTTAAAGGTGTCCTACAACTATACAACGTACCATACTTTTTCTTACCGAACGATCATTTGATCGACCGAATATTTTCCCGCCCCTTCCACCAGTAATGCAAACGCAAGACCGATCACGAGCAGATGGTATTCATACCCTTCGCCGGATTGTGCGCCGAACCAGTTCATGAAAAATCCATTTTGCAAATGAGATGTGAGAATGATGCCGATCATCAGTCCGATGAAGCCGAGAGCGATAAGCCTGGTGCCGAGTCCGGCGATGAGCAGCAGTGATCCGACAAATTCCAGCAGGATTACGGAGAGACCGACGATATACGGCAGTTTTGCGGTGCCGGTGAAGAATCCCATTGTGCCGGTGAAGCCGTATCCGCCGAACCAACCGAGCATTTTTTGTGCGCCGTGCGGGAAGATGATGAAACCGATCGTTGCCCGGAGGATGAGTCCAACGATATCATTGCTGGTAGAAAAAAGTGTTGTAAGCATTGTTGACTCCTGTTTAAATGTTTGATGATGATGTTTCTAAACTCATACAAACATAGTGAGAAACAGGGTGGGAGTGTGATGAAGGAGGTCAAGAAATTTTATTGATGTAGGTCAAGGGAAAATTTCTTGAAAAACAGATCGCTTCGTCGTGTCGCATTCCGCGACACTCTTCGCGATGACAATCCGATATTATTTTTTCTTTGCCAACTGTTTTCTCATCCGGCTGAGGAATTCCGGTGTGACGCCGAGATAGGAGGCGATGTGGCGGAGAGGGATCCGCTGTTCAAATGATGGATACTTCGTTCGGAGGTCAAGATACCGTTCCTGTGCGCCGCCGGTGAGATGGGAAAGTACGCGGCGCTGGTGCGCAATGTGCGCATTGCTGAGCAGGATGCGGAAGAACCGTTCGAACTTTGGTATTTTTTCCAGCAGCAGTTCAAAGTCGTTCCGGTCGATCTGGAACAGTTCCGAATCTTCCATTGCTTCGATAGTGAGGGTGGCGGGTTCTCCGCTAAAGAAACTGGCCATATCGCCGATCCACCATCCTTCCAATGCGAACTGCACAATTCGTTCATGTCCCTGTTCATCCGCGTAATAGGCACGAAGACATCCTTTGGTGACAAACTGTTCAAACCGTGACACGTCTCCTGCCTGAAGAAGATATTGACGCTTCCGGAGTTTTTTCACGCGGAGCAGCGAGCAGAAGAATTTTTTCTCTTCCGCAGTGAGCGCAATATGTTTTGCCACATTGGCAAGGATTAAATTATAGAGGGATTTTGGTGCTTTCATCATCGTAATACAATATACTATGTGGAGAGATGGATACGCAAGATGCTTTCATAGATTCTGTCTACAGAACCTTTCTGTGCAGTGAGCGAGCAAAAATTGTCACCGAATACCGAAATCATTTTTTGTGATAACAAACAAATCAAATGTTACAGAAAATTTGGTAGATTCAAAACGCAGTAAATAATTCCACTTTTACCAATAACAAAGGAAATTTTTGATGAACAAATTCTGTACTGGATTCCTATTGCTCAGTATTCTGTTAACCTCAAACGTAAATGCCCAAAATCTTGATTTCGAAAGCTGGACAGATGGTAATCCGACCGGCTGGTTCGCTAACAATGTTCCGCCAGTATATTCTACGATAACGCAATCTGCCACCGCTCATTCGGGAACATCGGCGGCAAAAGGGGAAGTGATCGACTATATGTCGTTTGTAACGCAGCCGATTTTACAGTCGGGTGACGATGCGGGAGGATTTGCCTTTTCGCAGCGTCCGGCATCTGTTTCTGTCTATTATCAGTTCTTCCCTGCAGCTTCCAGCGGCGACCGGTTTGGATTGAATGTGGTATTGTATAAAGGTGGAGTGGGCGGAATAGCTGTGGCTGTTGCCGCGATTGCTCCCGGAACGACGGTGTCGTCGTACACACAGTTGACGGCAACATTCAACTATTCGACCAACGATATTCCCGACACGTGCGTTGTGCAGATGCAGATCGTTGGACCGGGAACAGGCGATCAGGCGACGCCGCATGTCGGCAGTTATTTTCTTGTGGACGACGTCTCATTCTCGGGACCGACGGCCGTAACACAATCTGTCATGCATCCGAAACAGTTCGGATTGGAACAGAATTTTCCGAATCCGTTCAATCCGTCGACGAACATTCGATATTCACTCTCACAGGCATCACATGTGGATTTGACAGTGTATGATCTGCTCGGAAATGAAGTAGCAACACTTGTGAAGGGTGAAATGGAAGCGGGAGAGCACACGGTAACCTTTAACGCGTCACATATGTCCAGCGGCATGTATTTTTACACGCTGCGGACGAAGAATTTTTCCGAGACAAAACGAATGATGTTGATACAATAATCTGCCAACATCGATGATAGTACTTCAGGCAGCCGCATGGCTGCCTTTTTTATTATTACCGGAATCGCTCGCACGAAGTGTACGGTTGCATTTCTTATCAGAAAAAGAGAAGGGAAGTCCGTATCTTTACACTGATGACGAACAATTTTGAACGCATGATCCAGTTGGCGGAAGAGTTCTTTGCAACGAAGAACGATCCGTCACAGCTGACAATTACCGAAGAGGTGATGGAGCAGCTTCGTTCCATCCATCCCGCAACGATGGGAGAAGTTGCGAACGAACAGGGCCCTATTGCATGGACAATTGTTATTCCCACCACACGGCGGATACAAGAACAGTTTCTCAACGGGGAGATTGGAGAGTCTGAACTGCTAGAATTAACGCTGCGTACAAGAGAACGTTACCTTAAATATACTTCCATCTATCTTTGTTCTGCACTAACGCTCCCCGAATTCCGCGCGAAAGGACTGGCAAAGAAATTGGTCTGCGATTCCATCCGGGAAATTCAAAAAGAGCATCCGATCGATGGACTGTTTGTGTGGGCGTTTAGTGAGGAAGGCAAAAAACTTGCCCGTAACGTTTCTGTGTTGACAACATTGCCGTTGTTTGAGTATAAAGAGAAATAGTTCATTCATTGAACCGTTCGCTTAAAGCGAGCGGTTCATAACCGGTTGAGAAGTGTCTGATAACTATTCTTTATGCGATGGTGATAACAACATTCCCCGTTTTCTCTCCCGTTTCAACATACCGGAACGCTTCGGCGGTTTGCTCCAACGGATACCGCCGGTCGATCACCGGTTTCAATTTTCCCGCTTCCATCAGTTCTTTAAAATAGGTGACATCCTTCTTTGTGTTGAGCGGAAGAGGAAAGATCACTTTCTTACCGTCGGAAAAACTTCCTCCCATGCCACACCATAATGCAAGAAACGGATTCTGCGCGGAGGGACCGAGATCGGTGGAACAATAGATCCCGCCCGGCTTGAGCAGATGTTTGCAGGTGCCGAACGAACTTTTTCCGACCGCGTCAAAAACAAAATCGTATTTCGTACCGATCTTGGTAAAATCTTCCTTCAAATAATCGATAACTTCATCGGCGCCGAGCGACCGCACCAAATCCATATTTTTTGTATTGCCCACCGCCGTGACGTATGCGCCCAGCGCTTTCACCAGTTGGACCGCTGCCGAGCCGATGGCGCCGGTCGCACCGTAGATGAGCACCCTCTGACCGCTCTGCACCTGCGCCGCTTTGATGTCGTTCCATGCATAATGCATCGCTTCGGTTGCGGGTGCCGCTTCTTCGTACGACATATTCGATGGCATGACGGCGATGGGACCGTCTTCATGTGCGGTAATATATTCCGCATGCGCGCCGAATGTTTTGCCGCTAAATCCGAAGACCTTGTCTCCGACTTTAAAAGAGGTGACGCTGCTGCCGATCGCTTCAACATCGCCGGCAAATTCGTTGCCGAGGATCGTGTATTTCGGTTTCGAAAGCCCGCTGAAGAAGCGGACGATGAACGGCTCTCCACGCAGAAAGCCGCAATCCGTGCGATTGACTGTTGCAGCGCGGACTTTGATCAGGACTTCATGTTCTTTTGGGATGGGTTTCTCCACATCCGCAATGCGAAGCATATCAGGCGATCCGTAGTGCGTGTAGACGATGGCTTTCATAGTATTTCATTTTTTTTCTATTTCTTCAATCATGGTGTTGCTTTTTTAAGAAAAAGTATCTAGGCAGAAACGCAGTAAATACTATTTTATGTGTGACTTTAATTATGGATGAATGAAGCAGTGGTGTGTAGGGATATATATGAATATTGTGATTTTTCTAAAATTGTATAAAAATGATCAATTCAATTTAGTCATATCAATTTTTTTACAGGTATGCGATATCGACTAAATCGAACTATTCATATGATTGTCGAATTCACAAATCGATAAATCCCACTATTGATTACTCTTTTTAAACTTAACTAATGCTTGCAACCACGGTCTAACCCAAGATCCGTTATTTCTTTGTTCGTCAAAATATATATCATTGTCTTCAATTTGAAGCCAATTTGATTCAGCGCTTTTTAGCCAAGATAAAACCAATGAATATTTTTCTCGGCTTTGATCAATATCGTTTTCAGTATGACTAAACCAGCTTAGATATTGTCTCCAACTATATTTTAACCAAGGTTCTTTAGTTGCTTTGTGAAGCGAATTAAGGTTTTGTAAAATCTCATCAGACCAATAATTTTTAGAACGTAAATTACCAACCAAATTGTTTAATCCTTCGGCTTGTAATTTTAGCAAATCGGCTTCTCTTAAAAACGAAACTAATGAATGTTCAAACCAGTAGGGTAATTGACCACCACCACCATTTGAAGGTTCTTCATACCTTGATTTTGTAAATCGTCTTAAATTAAAAAACTTTCCTGATGCACAATTTGTCGCTCCAGCAACTTTATATAGTATCATGTCCGATGAAGTATTTGAAACAAGTATTTGTTTTCCAGAAAAAGTAAATTCTTTTATTAAAGACATCATTCCAAACAATAACGACTCTTCGCTGAATTCTCTTCTTGGATCGGTATCACCGTATAACACTATATAAAAACCATTTGCAGAAGTGTCCGATAAAATAGACGCTATTTTCATTCTTTGTGTTTCGTCAGATATTTCATTAATGTTAACAAGAACGGTTGAAAGAACTTTAATATCATTATTTGTTACTTCTCTTAAATCGTTTGCAGTATTTAGACAAGTTGTATAATAATCTTCGTTCCATATCTTAGGGACAATGACGGGAGAAGCAACAGAATTAACACCAAGTTGCATAGAATATTTTGAAAGTTTTTTTGCTGTAGCCAACCACCATTTGGTAGATTGAGTATCTTCAGAAACAATGTTTTTTTGAAAATAGGGGTGTTTGATTAGTTTTTTATTTTGTGATTTAGGCACATATAATTGAGGATCTAATATAATATCTAAATCAGAGTTTCCCTTTTTTATTGCTTGAATTGATGAATGCATTTTAGTTGGAAGGCTATTTACAGGGCTGAGAATTACGCCGATAAACGCATCTAAATCCTGTTCACCTATAAGATTCTCAGAATCATGACCCATTTGCAGATATGATGCCATATTATGCCCTTTCTTTACATTAACATTTCAAGAATATCATCAGGGTCTTGAAATCGTCTATTAGGCCATCCTTCGACCATTCGTTGAATCCAACCGACATTTAATTTCTCAGTTTTTTCTTTAAAATAATTTGTATATCCCTTTCTGTCAGCAACATTTTCAACAACATCCAAATCGTTTAATCCGGGTTCGAAGTATGGATGAAATCCTAATAGGCACATGCTTACTACTATTCCGATGGAAAACTGATCAGTTCTCCATGAGATTAAATGTTTATCATTATTTAGTTGCTCTGGTGAAGAATAAAATGGAGTTCCCGGACCTCTCGGAATCCAACCAGCAGTTGCAGATACTAGGCTTAAGTCTCTAACAATTCCGAAGTCAACAAGAACAGGTGCTTCAGAATTACTTAAAAACATTACATTATCAGGTTTGATATCTCTGTGAACTAAATTTACCATCCTTAAATATTTAAGAGCAAAAATAAATGCTTTGGTGTATTGGTTAATTCTTGGAACATTATTTAATAAACTAGACATTCTATCAGTTAACGTCCCGCCATCAAAATATTCTTCGACGATATAACAATATTTGTTTTTTAATTTATCATCTATTATGCCATGGGAGTATAGTTTTGCTATACCAGTGTAATCGCATTTTTTAATTGCATTGATCTCTCTGGCAGTTCTTATTGGATTTTGATTGTCGGGATTGAACAATTTTAATGCTTTGATATCTCCATTAACACTAATCTTGTAAGTTTCTTTAAACGCACCATTACCAACAAATACAAAATTCGTATAGTCGTGAGTTTTGCAGTATAGTTCTGCAATATTTGTTAGTTTAGGGATATAAACCGACATAGTTTTTCGCGCTTTGTGTTAACCAAGGCTGTATAGAATGTTTTCTATCGGCCATAATAAATATTTCTAATTTATTTGAATCAATGGAACAAAGTCCAATCCCGCGCTTGATAAATATTTCTTCGTGTTGTAAAACATTGTTAATTTGTGATTTTGGTATAACTACATAAGAATAATGTGAGAATGATGAATTTCTGTGAGCTTGTTGAAATGCTTTCTTCCAAACCCTTAATTTTGCCTCAAACGAAAATACATGGCCCATTTGGTCAACAGCAATGATATCAACTTTGCCATTATTATAGTTGAATTCCAAAGCACAATTCAATCCTGTGAAAGGTGTATCTTCTCGTGTTAAAGATTTGACAAATTTGTTAACTAGTATCGATTCAGATTTATACATAAATTATATATACTGATTTTAGTAAAATGGTATTTAATAATGGGATGCAAATATTTTGTTCTTTTATGTTTCTTATATGTACTAAATTGTGAAAAAATATGCTCCATTACGGTTAGCAAAGTAATGATGTAAGAAGGCAAAATCAATGTTTCCTTTCCACCCTACCCAAACTTTTCGTATATTACTCCGCAATTGTATTGATTCCCCGTTAGCGACCGGAAATGTTGCACAGCCGCGCGGGGAATGATGTTTTTTAGAGGGATTTCTGTTGAAGATGGAATGTTCATGGATTCTCCGAAGGAGTCCGTTGGACCTGCTTATCCCGAAGGGACCACTTCGTGGCGCAGGAATGACAAATTTTTGTAGTGATTCGTAGGCAGATTCCCGCTAAAAATCCGGGGGAATGTCGCGCTATTTTGTTGAAATGATGCACCGTAATAGCCCGACGCATGGGCAGATTGCTTCGTCGTGGCGCGAAGTGCGCCACTCCTCGCAATGACTTTTTTTTGAGGATGACGCACTTTTTTTCCAGGAGCCCTTCGACTCATCCCGATTGAAGAGCAAATCGGGATTTGCTCAGGGTGACTAATGTTTTTCTTTGTGTCCTATGGGTCTATGTGTTTTGCAGCAGATTGCTTCGTCCCGCTGGCGTGGTACTCGCAATGACTTTTTTTTTGAGGACGACGCACTTTTTTTCCTGAGGCCCTTCGACTCATCCCGATTGAAGAACAAATCGGAATTCGCTCAGGGTGACCAATGTTTTTCTTTGTGTCATATATGTCGATGTGTTTTGGAGCAGATTGCTTCGTCCCGCTGGCGCGAGACTCGCAATGACAAAGAATATTTACAACTCACAACTCAGAACTGAAAACTATTAATGCTTTCCATTAACAATCTTACTGTCAACTTCGGCGAACGCTATCTGTTCGACGATATTTCTTTCACCATCAACCCGCACGACCGGATCGGTCTGGTGGGGAGCAACGGTGCCGGCAAATCGACGCTCATGAAAATCATCGCGGGTATCAATCCGCCGATGGAAGGAAGCGTCAGCAAAGCGCGATTCGTGTCGGTCGGTTACCTGCCGCAGGATGCGGTTGTGGATTCGGATGCGACTCTCTATAAAGAGGTGGAATCTGCATTCGAAGATGTGCTGATGATCGAGCAGGAATTGAACGAAGCATACGAAAAATTGGCAATCACGGATCATACTTCCGAAGAGTATCTGGAATTGATGGAGATTATTAGCGAACTGCAGCATAAACAGGAAGATGCCGATGCGTTCCGTCTGAAATCGAAGATCGAAACTGTGCTGATGGGTCTGGGATTCTCCATGGAAGATATGGAGAAGAATGTCCGTGCGTTCAGCGGAGGATGGCAGATGCGCATTGCGCTGGCAAAACTCCTTCTGCTGGAACCTTCTGTGCTGCTGCTGGACGAACCGACGAACCATCTTGATATTGAATCACTGCAATGGCTGGAAGATTATCTGCGCAATTACAACGGCGCTATCATACTTATTTCGCATGACCGCGCATTTCTCGATTCGCTCACGAAAAAAACCTGCGCACTGTCGCTCGGCAACATGGAGATCTATTCCGGAAATTATTCCTTTTATGAAAAGGAACGGGTCTTCCGCAAAGAACTGATGATGAATGCGAAGAAGAATCAAGAATCGCAGTTAAAGCAGACACAGGAGTTCATCGACCGGTTCCGCTATAAAGCAAGCAAGGCCCGCCAGGTGCAGAGCCGTGTAAAACAGTTGGAAAAAGTGGAATTGATCGAAATTGAAGATGAAGAAGATGAAATCCATTTTCATTTTCCGGCGGCACAATCCAGCGGACGCGTGGTGATGGAGTTGAAGAATATCCACAAGGAATATCCTACGCCGGAAGGAGTCCACGTGGTGTATGAAGATCTTTCTTATACTATCGAGCGCGGTGACCGGATCGCTATCGTTGGTGTGAACGGCGCCGGTAAATCGACCATCTCGAAAATTGCGGCGGGCGTGGAACCGTACCAATCCGGCGAACGGATTGAAGGGTATAACACCATCGTATCGTACTTCGCGCAGCATCAGGCGGACGAGTTGAATCCGAACAAAGAAGTGTTGCAAACGGTGGATGAAGTGGCGGAAGGGGATATTCGCACGCGGCTCCGTTCTATCCTTGGATCATTCCTGTTCAAAGGGGATGATGTGTTTAAAAAAGTGAAAGTCCTTTCCGGCGGCGAAAAGAGCCGTCTGGCATTAGCAAAGATGCTTCTGGCGCCGGCGAACTTTCTGATTATGGACGAACCGACGAACCATTTGGACATGCGGTCCAAAAAAGTGCTTCAGGAAGCGTTGAAAGAGTTCGACGGAACATATCTGATCGTTTCCCACGACCGCGCGTTTTTAGATACTATCGTGAACAAAGTGCTGGAGATTTCACCCAACGGCATTGTGAAAACATATCTCGGCAATGTGAGCGACTATATCGCGAAGAAAAAAGTGGAGAAAAAGCAATTGTCAATTGACAGTGGACAATTGAAGGCAGAGAAGAGGAATGCGGAAAAGAGTTCGTCCAACGCAAAAGCGGAAGAGAAAAAAGAGCATGCGCATGGACAAAAACCTATTGAAGAAAAGCATAAGAAGAATCTCCATCAGCTAAAAAAGAAGTTGGAGCAGGTGGAAAAAGATATCGCATCCGCCGAAGAGCAGAAGGGAACATTGGAAAAGAAAATGGCAAGTGACGAGTTTGTGAAGTATCCGCTGAAAGCAAAGACAATCTCTGCCGAGTACGATGCCGTAACGAAGAAGTTGAATGCGTTGATGGAAGAGTGGGAAAAACTCTCTTCAGAAATTGACAATTGACAATGAATAATTATCAACTTGAGATAGTCTCAAAAATATAAATCGCTGTCATTTCGAACGAGCCTTGCGTTTTTTTG
This sequence comes from Bacteroidota bacterium, assembly GCA_041665225.1. Lineage (GTDB taxonomy): Bacteria > Bacteroidota > Ignavibacteria > UBA10030 > UBA8401 > UBA8401. The sequence goes on along the minus strand of JBAYJG010000034.1, from coordinate 2,078 downwards.
AGACAAGCGATGTGAGAAATCTGTAACTTTTTCAGATTTCTCATCCCGCACAGTAACAAAAATATGGCGGGATTCGAAATGACAAATATAAGTGTTAAAGAGACTCCTTCCTTCAGTTATCAATTAGTTCATGATCAATACCAAAAATATCTCCGCTCTCGGTTGGATGCTCTTCAGTGCATTCTGTTTTGCGTTGATGGGGGCATTCACTCACGCGTTAAAAGATACCTTCGACTGGCGCATTACCGGATTCGCGCGTGCGTTCATCAATTTCATCTTCGTGTTGATTCTGGCGTATTGGACGAAAAAACCGCTGGTCTTTTTCAATATCCCTTCTTCGTTATGGTGGAGAAGTATTGTCGGTTCACTCTCCATACTCTGCACCTTCTATGTCTTTGCAAATCTTCCTCTGGCGGAAGCGACATCGCTGGTAAATCTTGTTCCGATCTGGATGGCGCTGATCATCGCTTTTGTTGCGAACAAACCGATTCATCGCTCCATACTCATTTCCATTTTAAGCGGCATTGCGGGAGTCTATTTTATTCAACAGCCGCATTTCGATCAGGGGAGTTATGCTATTGTTGTCGGTATCGTTCAGGCGTTATTTGCTGCGATTGCGGTCTATAATCTTCATCTTACAAAAGGACTTCATCCCACGACGGTTGTGGCGCACTTTACCGGAGTGGCGAGCATCATCACATTCGTTGTTTTGATCCCGTCGTTGCCGCACCTGTTTGACGGAGGGAAATATACGATGCCTGTGATTGGAGAACTTTTAGGAATTGGATTGACTGGAACTGCTGCACAGCTTGCCATGACAAGAGCGTACATGCTCGGCAATCCGGCGCAGAACTCAACGGTTGGACTGGCGCAAGTGGCATTTGCAACAGTGTTCGATATCGTTATCTGGGACAGGTCGTTCAGTCTGGAAACAGTTATTGGAATTTTGCTGATCACTGTTCCAACAACATTCTTTGTGGCGAGAATACAGTTGAGGAATAGAGCACAGGCGGTGTGAGAAGAACAGTCTAAAGTCATAAGTTTTGAGTTATGAGTATTGAGTATATATATACGTTCCCACGTATTATTAGAAGTAGTATTAAAAGTGAATTTTGTTTGTTGTTCTGAACAAAGACCTGCCTCAGAGTGGCTCATTCGGAGAAATGACAATGATGAGGTGTTTTTGTGAATACAACTGATAACTTCATACTCAATACTGAGAACTCATAGTCATTATTTTTCTATATGAACAACACATTCTACAACTCATTCGACACTGCTTGCCGAGACGATGAACGGAAGAATGATTATCGTACACCGTTTGAGCAGGACAGGGACCGGATCATACATACGGCAAGTTTTCGGCGGCTGCAGGCGAAGACGCAGGTGTTTTTGTCGGGCGAATATGATTTTTACCGGACGCGGTTGACCCATTCGTTGGAAGTTGCGCAGATCGGCCGGGCGATCTGTACGTATTTGCAGAGAAAGAGTTCATTTTTTTCCGACACATTCTACATTGATCCGCATCTTGTTGAGGCAATTTGTCTTTCGCACGATCTTGGGCATCCTCCGTTCGGACATGCCGGTGAGCGGACGCTCCACAATGTGATGAAACAGTTTGGCGGCTTTGAAGGAAACGCGCAAACACTTCGTCTGCTGACAGAAACTGTGTATTCGGACAAAGTCTCCCGCAAAGGAATGAATCCCACGCGTTCGTTCCTGGACGGAGTGTTAAAATACAAAACACTTTTCGGGGAGTTGGAGAATCCAAAGAACCATTTTATCTATAATGAGCAAAAACAGTTTCTCGATTTTGTGTTTGATGGGACGGATATTACAAAAGAGTTTGCAGCAGGAAAGAAGCGGGACAGTTTCCGCAGCATTGAATGTCAGATTATGGACTGGTCGGACGATGTGGCGTATTCGCTGAACGATATTGCGGACGGCATTCATTCAGGATTTATCACGCAACAAAAGATTGAACGCTGGGCCGAATCTCAGCAATTGGACGACGATCTGCAATTGAGTCTGAAAAAACTGTTCGATGCGATGAAAGAGGGACGGGTTGAACGTTCACT
>JBAYJG010000033.1:0-18024 GCA_041665225.1 Bacteroidota bacterium | reverse complement strand
CAGCGGCTCATCGTTCGCCAAGATCCCTGATTTTCTCCGGTTTGCTTCCTCCAGCATGAGAGTAGTGATCGCAAGTTTTGTTCTCGCTTTTATGTATAACGTCGTCGGAATATATTTTGCGTTACAGGGAATGCTGACACCGGTAATGGCGGCAATATTGATGCCGGCAAGTTCTATTACGATTGTCCTTTTTACGACATTAACGACACAACTGTTGGCAAAGAGAAGGGGATTGCTGTAATGTCTGTTTTTGTAATAATGATCGGATGCAGTTTTTTTATCGCCGTCGGTTTTTTGATCGCGTTTCTCTGGTCCGTGAAATCCGGTCAATATGAGGATAAATATACTCCATCCGTCCGCATACTTTTTGATGAAAAGAAAAACAAACAATAAAACTCCACAATAATTCACGAGGTATCAATGGAAGTGCAAAAATTTCAGTATGACAACAGGATCGTCCGGGATTTCGGTATTGCTTCGGTGATCTTTGCGATCGTCGGCATGCTGGTAGGGGTGCTGATCGCGTCCCAATTGTTCTCCCCGGCAATCAATGCCAATCTACAATATATGACCTACGGCCGTATTCGCCCTTTGCACACGAATGCAATTATTTTTGCATTTGTGGGGAATGCGATCTTCATGGGTATATACTATTCGCTTCAGCGGTTATGTAAGGCAAGAATGTTCAGCGATCTGTTGAGCCGCATCCATTTCTGGGGCTGGCAGTTGATCATTTTATCGGCAGCAGTATCACTTCCGCTAGGATTGACGACGAGCAAAGAATATGCTGAACTGGAATGGCCTATCGACATCGCCATTACGTTGATCTGGGTTGTCTTTGCGATCAATTTCTTCGGAACGATCATCAAACGCCGCGAACGTCATATGTATGTGGCAATCTGGTTCTATATTGCCACTATCGTCACTGTTGCCGTACTGCACATTGTGAATTCACTGGAAGTTCCTGTCTCGTTCTTGAAAAGCTACTCGATGTATGCGGGAGTGCAGGACGCATTGGTGCAATGGTGGTATGGACATAATGCGGTTGCATTCTTCTTAACGACCCCTTATCTCGGACTGATGTATTATTTCCTTCCCAAGGCAGCTAACAGGCCGGTCTATTCTTATCGTCTGTCCATTGTTCATTTCTGGTCTCTCATTTTTATCTATATCTGGGCAGGACCGCACCATTTGTTGTACACGGCGCTTCCGGATTGGGCGCAATCACTCGGAACTGTTTTCTCTATCATGCTCATCGCTCCGTCGTGGGGAGGTATGATCAACGGTCTGCTGACGCTCCGCGGTGCATGGGATAAAGTCCGAGAAGAGCCCGTGTTGAAATTTATGGTTGTCGGTGTTACTGCATACGGCATGGCAACGTTTGAAGGACCGATGCTGTCATTGAAGAATGTGAATGCTCTTGCTCATTATACGGACTGGATTGTTTCACATGTGCACATCGGTGCATTGGGATGGAACGGTTTTATGACGTTCGGTATTCTTTATTGGCTTGTTCCGAGACTCTATAAGACTGATCTCTATTCCAAAAAACTTGCGAGTTTCCATTTCTGGATCGGCACGCTTGGTATCGTCTTCTATGCTTCCTCCATGTATGTCGCAGGCATTGTGCAGTCGTTGATGTGGAAAGAGTTCAATCCGATGGGAGTGTTACAGTATCCCAACTTCCTTGAGACAACGCTGCAGATCATTCCGCTGCACATGATCCGTGCTGTCGGCGGAGGATTGTATCTGACCGGCGCTTTGGTCATGGTGTATAATCTTATAAAAACAGTGAAACAGGGTTCTTTCCTACCGAATGAAGATGCGGAGGCACCTGCGTTGTCAGCGGACGATCATAGCACGTCTGAAACAAAACACCGCTGGCTTGAAAAGAAACCGATTCAATTTGCATTGCTTGCTACCGTAGCAATCCTGATCGGCGGAATTATTGAAATGGTTCCGACATTTCTTGTAAAGTCGAATATCCCGACGATCGCAAGCGTGAAACCATATACGCCGCTGGAATTGCAGGGACGGGATCTGTATATCCGCGAAGGGTGTAATGCCTGCCACTCGCAAATGGTTCGACCCTTCCGCTCGGAAACAGAACGGTACGGGGAATATTCCAAAGCTGGTGAATATGTGTATGATCATCCATTCCTGTGGGGTTCACGCCGAACCGGTCCGGATCTGCATCGCGTCGGCGGAAAATTCCCAAATCTGTGGCACTATCTGCACATGGAAAATCCGAGAACGATGTCACCGGGTTCCATTATGCCGTCGTATCCATGGCTGTTAACACAGGATCTTGATACATCTTCGACATCGGCCAAAATTCAGGCGATGCAGACGTTGGGAGTTCCGTATCCGAAAGGATTTGAATTCATCGCGAACGAAATTCTGCAGCAGCAAGCAGATTCAATTGCCGCCGATCTTCAAAGGAATAAAGTTCCTGCGGAACCGAACAAAGAGATTATCGCGCTGATTGCATATCTACAGCGATTAGGAACCGACATTAAAATAACAGGAAAGTGAGGCAACCATGCTCTCTACATATCTCAGTGCCATCGACGGGGTATCGGCCTATCCGATCTTTTCCTTGATTATTTTCATCCCGTTCTTTCTCGCAGTAACCATTTGGGTGATCAAATTAGATAAAAAATTTCTGAACTATATGGGCGAAATGCCTCTCAAGGATTCAATCGGGTCCGATGAGGAGGGGAAATAATACCATGAAAAACTACACACTCTTCAAACGTCTTTTGTTGGCAAGCTTCGTTGCAGTGCTGCCGTTATACTCTCAGGCAAAGGACCCGGAAACGGAACTGGCGTTGATCTTCACTGTATCGTTCATGATCTTTGTGATCGCAACATTAATGTATATCATTGGTGTGATGAATTCGGATGTTGATCCGATCGCAACCATGTTCATCAAAATCAAGAATTATGTCATTCCTCCGCCGAGCGAAGTTGCACCGGATGTCGGTCATGTGTATGACGACATCCGCGAACTGGATAATCGCATTCCACCTTGGTTCAATTATCTCTTTGGTCTGACCGTCATCTTCGCGTTTGTCTATATGATTGACTATCACGTTATCGGATTGTCAAAATTATCTGCAGATGAATATATGGACGAAGTGGTCGCCGCGAACCTGCAAAAGAAGATCATGCTGGCCTCGGGCGGCACTATCAACGAGAATGCGCTTGTTGCATTAAAGGATGAGGTATCATTGAAAGAAGGTGCGGAAATCTTCCAGAAGTTCTGCATTTCCTGCCATGGACCGCAAGCAGGTGGACTGGTGGGGCCGAATCTGACCGACCAATATTGGATCCACGGAGGCGGTATTACGAACGTTTATACCACTATTAAGAAGGGTGTTCCTGGAAAGGGCATGATCAGCTGGGAACTGGTCTTTTCACAAAAACAGATCCAAAATATCGGCAGCTATGTGTTGTCGCTGCAGGGCTCGAATCCTCCGGGCGGGAAAGCTCCCGAAGGTCAAAAATATGTTGAACAAACAGCAGCTGCACTGGATAGTACGCAGAAGAAAACGATGTGATGAACAATGGCTGATGCAGGCAGTATGAAAATAGACTCGGAATCGTTCCGTGATTCGCTTGGTATCGTCGAAAAGAGCGGCAAACGGAAATGGGTCTATCCCAAAGAACCGAAGGGCAGATTTACGAATGCCCGGAACATCTTCAGCGGAATTCTGCTGCTGAATTTGTTCGGGACTCCGTTCGTAACTGTGAACGGTCATCCGTTCATGCTGTTCGATATTATCAACCGAAAATTCATTTTGTTTGGATTTGCATTCGGGCCGCATGATTTCTACCTGCTCGGACTTTCGATGATCACAACGATCGTCTTTATTTTTCTTTTCACGGCGGTTTTCGGCAGGCTGTTTTGCGGCTGGGTCTGCCCTCAAACTGTTTTCATGGAATCTGTGTTCCGGAAGATCGATTACTGGGTAGAAGGGGACCATCGAAATCAGCGGAGGTTGAACGAATCGCCCTGGTCCGGAGAGAAGATTTTCAAAAAAGGGACGAAGTATGTCATTTATTTCGTTATCTCGTTTCTCACTGCTAATATGCTGCTTGCATGGATCATCGGGATACAGGCGCTGGAAAAACTTGTAACAGATCCGGTGAACGAGCATGTGGGTGGATTTACTGCCATGATGCTGTTTACCGGACTGTTCTATTGGATCTTCATTTGGTTCCGTGAACAGGCGTGCATCCTTGTATGTCCCTACGGACGATTGCAAGGGGTGTTACTTGATCCGAATTCCGTCGTCATTGCATATGATAATTTCCGCGGCGAACCGCGTGGTAAAATAAAGCGGAATGAACCAAGAACGCTCGGCGATTGTATCGACTGCAAGGAATGCGTCACTGTCTGTCCGACTGGCATCGACATTCGCAACGGGACACAGTTGGAATGTGTTAACTGTACAGCATGTATCGATGCCTGTGATACCGTGATGGATAAGGTGAAAAAACCGCGAGGATTAATTCGGTATGACTCATTGAACGGGATTAAAACGCAAACACGGAAGATCTTTACCACACGCGTGATCGGCTATTCCATTGTTCAACTTGTGTTACTATCGTTGCTGTCATTCTTCCTATTGACGCGTTCAGAGATCGATGTGACGATCCTCCGAACGCCGGGAATGTTCTATCAGGAACAACAGCATGATAAGGTCAGTAATCTGTATGACATGAAAGTGCTCAATAAAACGTTTGAACAGAAGGAGATCGAGGTTAAACTGCTTAACATAGAAGGTGAGATTCAGATCCTTGGCGATAAGAAGAGTGTTCCGTCGCAAGAAGCAGCGCTTACGAAGATGTTTGTTTTGCTGGATAAGGAAGCCATCACCAAAATGAATACTCCGCTGCAGTTTGGGGTGTATTCGAACGGTCAGGAAGTACAACGGATCACCACGTCGTTCCTTGGTCCGGTTGAGAAGAAAGATAAACACGACGATCATGAAAAAGATGATCACCATATGAAGGATGAGAAGAAATGAAGAAAATGAACTGGGGGTCATGGATTGTCGTCAGTTTTGTTCTGTTTGCCGTCGGCACGTTCGTCATGGTGTATATTTCCATGTCGGAGAATGTCGATCTAGTGACGGATGATTATTATGAAAAAGAATTGAAATATCAGGATCAGATAGAAGTGCTCAAAAGCACCGATGCGTTGGAACAAAAAGTGAATATCACTCTCGCGGACTCTTTCCTGGTACTACACTATCCCGTTGTCGGCAGTCATGATAACTATTCGGGAACGATCAATTTTTTCCGGCCATCGGACAAGCGGGGAGATTTTTCCCGCCCAGTCCAGAACGATACGACGCACACGCAGTCATTCCCTATCAATATCTTCGCTCAAGGTTTGTGGCGTGTAAAAATCTCGTGGAATGTCGGCACACAACAGTATTATTCAGAACTCCCCATAATTATTCGATAGGAATATGGAGCTACTCGCAGCACTAACACTTGGATTTCTCGGCAGCATGCATTGTATCGGCATGTGTGGTCCGTTGATGCTGGCAATCCCCGGAGGTGAGGAAACGCGCGGGAAATTCATTTTGGGACGAATCATCTACCATGCAGGCAAAGCCTTCACGTATGGAGTGCTGGGTGCAGTTCTGGGATTCGTCGGAAAAAGTATGTTGATGAATATACAGCAGAATATTTCGATCATCCTTGGAATCACCATGCTGCTTACCGTCGCCGTACCGTTTGGATTAAAATCGAAACTTGAAAAGTATTCTCCGCTAAAGTATTTGTATGGTTTCGTAAAGCAAAAGTTTTCTGTATTGATGAAGAAGAGGGGAAAGACTGCGTTACTGGTGATGGGAATGCTGAACGGCTTGTTGCCGTGCGGTCTTGTCTATACAGCATTGATCGGTGCAACGGTTGTTGCTGATGCATGGCACAGCGCACTGTTCATGATGGTGTTCGGTGCCGGAACTGCACCGGCGCTGGTAGCAGTGGCAGTGACAGGAAAACTTCTCTCCGTCCGTTTTCGCTCCATCATTACCCGCGCAATACCGATGTTCAGCATTGCCCTGGCGCTGATTCTTATCTTGAGAGGAATGAATCTCGGTATTCCGTTGATCAGCCCAAAGATCGTTCAAACACCCGTCCATGAAACGACGATGGATTGCTGCAAGGAATAACAAGTTGTTACCGCGATACGTAGTCCATCAATGATTTGATCTCTTCGTTTTTCTCTTCAAGGATAAACTTAATCACATCGCCGATCGAGATTAATCCGGTCAGCTCTTCGCCTTTAAAGATCGGGAGGTGTCTGATCTTTTTATCCGTCATTGTTGCCATGATGCTCTCGATCTCATCCTCTTCAGCAGCAACGGAAAGGGCCGTCCTCGGTGTCATGATTTCGGATGCTTTCAGATGTGTAGGATCTTGTTTGACGCTCATACAACGATGAACGACATCCCGTTCCGAGATCACGCCGGATACTTCTCCGATATCGTTCATGACAACGAGAAATCCCACCTTGTTCGTGGCCAACTGGGATACGATATGTTCGACGGTAGCGCTTTCCTTTACCGTAAAGACTTTGCGTCCTTTGGAATCCAAGATATCTTTGACCTTCATAGCAGTTCTCCTGAAATGATGAACAAGTGTTTCAGCAATGTAGAAAAGTGTAAAATAGAAGTCAAGACTGCAAAAATCTGCACCGGGATCAAAAAAACTGGACTTTTCCGCTTATTGTAAACACGTAACATGACTTGTCCGAGCGTCCCGTGGATCTTTTATCCCCATATACGATGATATGTTGTTTCCACAGCGAGAGCCTCTTTACCTTCCGGTGTGATATTATACATCCGAATGATAAGCTGATCATTTTCCGGTTTGAGGATCTCCGTCCGCCAACCCCATGGCGGCGAACCGTCGGGTGCATCGTAACTTCCCAGCACGTTAAAACAATCATTGCGGACACTGCCTTGCGAAAACATGATGGTGGTGCCGTTATGAAAACTATCCACCCAAGCAGATTGGAATTGGCGCGGACTGACAGCATAGCCGTATAATGCGGTTCCCTTCAGCGGTTTTCCCTGTAAACTGCCGTGATATTCATGCAGGATGAACATGCCGTCAAGAATTGGGCGCAGCGTTCCGTGCCAGGGAGATTCATCAGCGAGGATCCCCGGTTCAAAAAATGTTTTGGTAGTTCCAGCCCATGTACCGGCTAATTGTGTAAGAAAATGATGCGGACCGGATTGTAGTGAAGTCTCGAATGTCTCTTGTGACATTTCACACCTTTGGGGATTGTATTGAATAGGTGCAATATAATGTGAAGAAATATTTAATGTCAACCATCGGTTGACAAAGGTTTCCTGGCTCTTGGCATTCTTTCAAAAGAGTGTTTAGAGCCAGGAATGATCAATGAAAAGCGAGCGTGCATTATCACTTCGTTGATCGTGAACGTCCAAACCAGCGTTTCTTCTCGCCGCTGGAAGCATGTGGAGTATGCGGTTTTGCATGATTCGCATGTACCGGATGTGAAGGGCGCTGGTGGCGATGCTGCTGTTGAACCGGTGCTTTCACGGGATGGTGATTCGTCAATGGGAAAGGATGATCTTCAATGACAGGGATCTTTTTCCCGATCAGCTTTTCGATGTCGCGCAGATACGCTTTTTCTTCTGCATCGCAAAAAGAATATGCTGTTCCTTCAGCGCCAGCGCGGCCGGTTCTGCCGATGCGGTGCACATAGGTTTCCGCAATATTAGGGATCTCATAATTGATGACGAATTGCATATCATCAACGTCAATGCCTCGAGAGGCGATATCGGTAGCAACAAGCACGCGGGTAGTCTGTGCTTTGAAATTCGTCAACGCTCGTTGACGAGCATTCTGCGCTTTATTTCCGTGTATCGCTTCTGCCTTGATGTGATTTTTTACGAGTGCTTTCACTACTTTGTCCGCCCCATGTTTCGTACGGGTGAAAACAAGCGCTGTTTTAATTGCAGGGTCCTTCAGCATGTGCAGCAATAAAGCGTTTTTATTCCCTTTATCAACGAACAAAATATGCTGATTGATGATATCCACTGTTGAAGAAACGGGTGTGACAGATACTTTTTCCGGATTGTGCAATATGGTGCTGGAGAGCTTTATGATTTCAGCCGGCATCGTGGCGGAAAAGAACAACGATTGGCGTTTTTCCGGAAGAGCGTGAAGAATCTTTTTCACGTCGTGGATGAATCCCATATCGAGCATCCGGTCCGCTTCATCCAGAACGAAAATCTTGATTTCCTTCAATGAAATATATTTTTGACTCATCAGATCCAATAACCGGCCGGGTGTTGCGATCAGGATGTCCACGCCGCGCTGCAACACATTGGTCTGTTGCTGTTGTCCCACGCCGCCGAATATTGCAGTGGAAGTCAGTCCGGTATGCCTGCCGTATGCTTTGAAACTGTCGTTGATCTGGATTGCCAGTTCCCGTGTAGGGGTGACGATAAGACTGCGGATATGTTTTTTATTATCATGCGGTTTATGACCGTGCAATAGTTGCAAAATTGGAATCGCGAATGCTGCAGTTTTTCCAGTGCCAGTTTGCGCACAGCCGAGCAGGTCAGTCCCTTTCAAAACGATCGGAATTGCCTTTGCCTGAATCGGTGTTGGTATTGTGTATCCTTCTTCGGAGACCGCTTTCAGGATTGGTTCAATGATGTGTAATGATTTAAATGCCATGGATCTTTGTATTGGAGAACAGTTTTGATTGACAAAACGACGTTCTTTGGTAGGATATGCGAAATGATGTACTGTATCGCCTGAATTCTGCTATAAAATGACGAAATTTATCCTTAAATCCTTGTCATTCGTTGAATTAAATTGTTTAAAATACTTAATTAATAAGATGAAGAAAGGAATGGGCATTTGTGGTCAATTCTCACGGTTTTTGTTTCAAAATCCGTACGGGCAGTGTAACGATATGCTGCAGTAAAGATAGAATTCCATCGACAGCGATTCCTGCAATACGGAAGGGGAGAAGAACAAGCCAGATGAATGGATAGAGAATGATTGCCAGGATGGCAAGCGGCCAACAGAGAACGAGAAGAATACACCAAAGAAGAAATTTTATCATAGTGCTAACTCCTTACTGTACTGCCGTAGAGTTTTGCCAACGTTCGCTTCTCCAGTAACGTTGTAGTTCCGGTGTAAGAAACGTCCAGGCGATAAACCTGCTTTTTTTCTGTCCTTGTTCCATATTGACGATACGGATCTCGTTCACACCGAAATGGTGGAGTTCCTTTTTGACAAGAGGCAGATTAGAGCCTTTCGATAATAATGTGGTGAACCAGAATACCTGTTCCTGATATTCAACACTTTCTGCGATCAGGCCTTTCACGAATGCAATTTCACCGCCTGGATAATACAATTCATTCTGTTGACCTCCGAAATTCAAAAGGGAGCGGGCTGTAGTTTTGATCCCAAGATTCTTCCATTTCCTTTTTGTTCCTGCAACTGCTTGTTCCACAGATGAATGGAATGGAGGATTGCACATTGTTATGTCGTAGTGCTCATTCGGTAATAGGGCCCCGCGGAAAAAGCGACCTGGATTTGTCTGCAACCGGATAGCAATATGTTCAGGCGGAATATGATTTGCGTCCAAAATGTCCCGGGCAGACGATACTGCAATGTGATCGATCTCCGTACCGACGAATTGCCAACCGTATTCCTTGTATCCCAAAAGAGGATAGATGCAGTTTGCACCTACACCGAGATCAAATACCGAGATCATCCTTCCGAACGGGATCACATCTTCATTTACGGAAGCCAAAAGGTCGGCAAGGTGATGAATGTAGTCTGCTCTACCAGGGACAGGGGGACAGAGATAGTCTTTGGGAATATCCCAAAAGTGTATTCCGTAAAAATGATGCAGTAACGTTTTGTTGAGAGCGCGGACTGCGTCTGGGTTTGAAAAATCGATTGTTTCGCGTTGATACCGATTCACAAAAACGAATTGCCGAAGTTCCGGATACTGTCCAAGCAGCGTGACAAAATCGTATCGTGCATTGTTCCTATTCCGCGGATGCAATCCGTTTTTCGGTTCGGTGTCGGTTTTTTTTGAAGTTGTCACTGGTTCTTATAGCCCGCAGGCGGAATGCTGATATTAGTACTTACTGGAGAAGAGGTCACAATTGTTTTGCCAAGGAAGTGATATCGTTATTATCAATGATTGTTTTTGAATACCTGTCTTTCGTTAAGCGGATCATGGCAAGCCCTATTTCCTCCAGTGTGCAAACAAAATTCGGGAATAACGATTTCAGGAGTGGGTAAAAAAGGCCGATCGTTGGAGTGAACGGCAATGCATTTTTTAATCCTTTGATCGGTTTGATATATCCGGGACGGAAATTAAAGACTGCTTTGAACGGTAATTTCATCAGATCATTCTCTGTTTTTCCTTTCACACGCGCCCACATACTCCTGCCGGATTCAGTGCTGTCAGTACCGGCGCCGGAAATATAGCAAAAAGTCATGTTGGGATTGAGTCGAGCGAGTGTTGTTGCGGCATGCATTGTCAGATCGTACGTCGTTCGTCTGTATTCCTGCTCGCTTTTACCAACAGAAGAGACACCGAGACAAAAATAGCATGCTGTGTATCCTTTCAATTGAGATTCGACTGAAGAGAAATTGTAAAAATCGGAGTGGATGAGTTCTTTCAGTTTTGGATGCTGGATGCCGCACGTTCTTCTGCCGATAACAAGAACAGTTTCAACGTCCGGATTGTTCAGGGCTACATGGAGAACACCTTCTCCGACCATTCCAGTCGCACCGAAGATAATGGCAGTGATACTCATAGAAATCCTTTCAATAAAAATAGTATTCCAATGTAGAGAAGTGAAAAAAGGAATGCAAGACGAGGTGGAACGGTATGATCTTTATTTGATCATCGTTAACAGCATCTTGAATCGCACGGACGCTTTTACAGCGTGTGGTACATTTCCCGGAAGAATGATGCATTCGCCTGCATTGACGGTAAACGCTTGTCCGAAGATTAAAACTTCCGCTGACCCGTCTATCACCTGGATCAATGCTTCGAATGGGGACGTGTGCTCACTGAGTTCTTCGCCGGAATCAAACGCGAATAATGTTGCATGGCCATTCGGTTTTTTGATCACCATTTTGCTAACGATAGCACTTGCAGCGTAATCGATGGACTTACTCAGAACAAAAACATCGGCGGTCTGAAATTCGTTTTGTTTCATTGAATCCCCCTTAGTATCATCAAATAGAAAGTGTTCGTAATAAAGATACAGCACATTTCAATCAGCAAAAACACTCTAGAATTATTCTTGTTGGAAGAAGAGACCGTGAATTGAAGATATTCCTCTCTGCAAATCATGTAATGCTTAATCACCTGAGTCTTTAACAAGCGGTTGTTTATTTGCAAAATCATATAACGTCAGCCGCCGGAGCCGATAATAGGTGATCCAATAATCGGACAACGTCTGAATTCGTGCACGATAGGCAGCGTCTTTCTCGGACTGGGCAAGGAATAGGTTCGGCACATCAATCTTCCCGATAGTGAAACGTTCTCGCGCAACATCGAACCGGCGTTGAGCAACCGTATCTGCCTTACCGGAGAGTGTTACCTGCGTTTGTAACTGCAGAAACCGACGGACCTGATACAGAACCTCTTGTTTAAAAGAAAATTGCTGGGATGCAATCGATTGTTCGACTCGGGATTGCTCCGCTTCCGCAGCTTCCACGGCATGGCTTCCTGTGCCGAATCCATAAATCGGGATTTGCAACTGGATGCTGAGTTCCTGCTGATCCAGCAAATTGATGTACGCGTCGCCGAAGGTGTTTGCCTTTTGATTCAGTCCGATGTTCGCAAAGACGGACATTGCGAACGTATTGTTGGAGGATGTCTGACGTACGTTCCGCTCTGCAGCGAGTTTTTGCTTTTCGAATGAGAGCACGTCGCTGCGGAATTGATTCGCAAATTCCAGTGCTTTTGCCGGATCTACCTCGATGTACGGAGCGGACTCATCAGGACGAACAAAGATCGGGCGGTCGTCTGTGATACCGATGGAGTAACGGAAATTCTGAAGTGTCCGGTCAAATTCAATCACGGCACTTTCATATTGTGTTTTGGCATTCAAATATGCGAGCTCACTTTGCAACAGGTCGTTTTCTGCGATCTTTCCTACATTGAACCGCCCTTTGGACATCTGCAGCAGCGTGTCGTTGATCGCCAAATTGAGCTGCGCATTGTTCACGTTCATGGAGGCGAGATAGAATCCGAAGAACTTGCTCGTAATGTCGATAGCTGCATCTTCCATCGCTTCCACAAATTCACGGTGAGAGGATTGATAGGTGAGATCTTCTAATTCGGAATCCCACGCAGCAGTGTTGATGGAGAAGAGTGTTTGTCGCAAAGATACTATAAGCGGAGTTGAGCGATAGTATGCACTTTTTGTTTCAAGATTGTCCAACCTGTTTAGACGCGAAGCGATAGATATTTCCGTATTGGTCCAAGGAATGCGCTGGGATACTCCAAGCGACATGGAAGACTGTGCCTGCCGCTGTAGCAGAAATGTATTGCTGCCATCCGGCTGCGTTATGCTGTTGATCGTCCGGATGAATTGTGGTGCATCGGCTTGCAACGAAAGCTGTGGTAGGAATCCAGCGGTAAAAGCTTTATACGAATGCTTTTTATTGTTATAGGCAGCGCGTGCCATAGCGGAAAGCGGTCCGTTTTCTTGACCCATGCGGATACATTCATTCAGTGTCAACGTTAAGGTGTCTGAAGATTGTGCAACAAGAATGTTCGACGTGCAAAGAATGAACGACGTAATCAGGACTGTGCTGCAATAAAGTCGAAATAGATTATTCATAACGCAATGATTGTATAACATCCTGATCGGCTGCCCGTTTAGCAGGAAAATATCCGAATGTGATGCCGATGCTGATGGAAATGGCAAAAGAAATGGCAATGGAAAAGAATGAAACGATGGTATGAATATCCGCTGTATATTCAATAACTATACTAATGGCAAATCCTAGAAGGATGCCCACGATTCCACCGGTAACGCTGATAGTGATTGCTTCTGAAAGGAATTGCATGGTAATGTCACTGCGGGTAGCGCCGACCGACCGGCGGATGCCGATTTCTTTCGTCCGTTCCATCACAGAAGCCAGCATAATGTTCATTATGCCGATGCCGCCGACGATCAGAGAGATAGAGGCAATAGCACCAAGGACAATATTGAAGATTTCTTTTGTCCGCTGTTCCTGTTTCAGTAATTCTTCCGGTACGGTGACGGAGAAGTCGATGAGTCCGTTATGCCGTCGCTGTAACATTCGGCTGATCACTTCCGCCAGCGGTCGGATCTGCTCCGTATTGTGAATACGGACTACCAGGCGGTCCACTTGATGGTAATTTATTGCCTTTTTCTGATCATCACCGTTGTCACCGGAATTACCATCTCGTGCTGCGTTCTGAACGTCTCTTCTGGTTACCAGGGCACGGTTCTTATAACGGAGCAGAACAGTATTGATGGGAGAGTAGATATCGAAATTATAATCTCGTAGACCGAGATGCTGGATGTTCTGTTTTGAGACATTGCGTTCATTCATCACACCAATAACGGTGAGCCATAATTTCCCGCATTTAATCTTCTTTCCAATAGGGTCTTCGCGGGTGAAGAACTTCGTCTTGATTCCGTGTCCGATAATGGCGACGGGCAACGATCGTTCCAGATGTATTTGAGAGAAATACGACCCCTTTTCAAGGGAATAGTCTGAATGTCGGAAGAATGTGGAATCCACTCCGACCAGTTTTGTGGAACGTTTTAATCCTTGGCGTAGAGCCACTGTTTCGATCACCACTTCAGGACTGACAGCCTCCACATTCGGCAGTGTCGAAACAATGCTGTGTCCGTCCTGGACTGTCAGTCCGGGAGAGAACTTCTTTTTCTCATTTGCTTTTTGATTCTCGTCTTCCTCGACTTTTCCTTCTTCTTGTTCGATGATCGGGGTGATAATGATATTATTCGTCCCCAACAGTTTCATTTGATCGAGAATCTCCTGTTGTGCCCCTCGGCCGATAGCAAGCATGGAAATAACGGAAGCAACGCCGAATACGATGCCAAGCGATGTGAGTCCGGAACGGAGTTTATTGCGGAAGATCGCTTCCATCGCCGTCAGCACATTACTCGTGAGTGCATGCGACGGTGTCAGCGCAGAGAGAATTGAGCGGAACCCTTTCTGTATCACGACGGTACTTTCAATAACTTCAGTTTGGAAGCAGCGGCATCGGGCGGAGGAGAAAGATAGATTTCATCATGGTCCGTCAATCCGTGAAGCACCACTGCAGCATTTTCATTTTGCAGACCAAGTTTCACTTCCTGTTTCACAATACCGCCGTTTTTCAGATAAACAAATGTTGTCGAATCCTGTGTGTGCACTGCTTCTAGCGGAATTGAAAGTGCGTTGGCAACTTTTGCCACTCTGATTTCATTCGATGTTGTCATGGCGGGACGGAGCGTTGTATCGCGGTCGTTAATGAGAATACGGACTTCAAACACTTTGGAATCTGAGTTCGGACGCTGTTCTCCAATATTGGCGACCTGCACAACGCTGCCAGAAAGCTTTTTGTTTGGATCGGCATCGAGGCGTAGTGTCACTTCCTGTCCGACCGCGATCTTTTGAATATCCACTTCATTCACATAGGTGATGGACTCCATCATCGTCAGGTCCGGAAGCGTGGCGACAGTTGGTTCCCATGGGCTCACAGTTGCTCCTACAATTTTCTTCTTACCGTTCCATTCACGGGCATACACCACCATGCCGTCCGCCGGTGCAAGAATGGTAAATTGCATTAACACGCTCCGCATGATATCCAGTTTTTGCTTCTCTTTCAGAAGATCTGCTTCGACAGCCTGGATTTTGGCAATGGACTGCTGCGTTTTTGTAACATAATTCTTCTTTGCTTGTGCAATGGATCTTTCTGTGCGGTCAAAATCGATCTGTGCCTGCCGTTTAACAGCTGGCGCTTCATAGGATGATTGTTCAAGTACAATCTTTTTTTCTTCTAAACTGTAAATCAAATTCACCAATTCATCGCGTGCCTGTGAAAGTGCAAGGGTGCTGTCGAGTACGGTCTGTGTATATTGTGCATCCAGTTTCTGAACAGAGAGTTCCGATTCCTTCAATCTGCTTGCGATTTCCGCTTTGTCGAGTTCTGCAACGAATTCCCCTTTCTTCACTACGGTCCCTTCAGCAATCAGGTTTGAGATCTTCATTTGCCAGATGCCGGCAGCACGCGCCTGTTCCGGTCCTTTGATCTCGATTGAATTTTTCGCCTGCAGTTCTCCAGTAGTTGTGATGGAAACTACAAACTCACCTTTCACAGGAGTAACAACGAGCTCAGACGATGCACCCCCCTTGCTGCTCAAGAGAAAAAATAAAAGAAGGAGCAGGATTAAACCACCTGATACACCGTAGAGGATCCTTTTTTTTGCTGAAAGACTTAAATAGATGGAAATGATGTTAGGGATTTTCATAGGGAACATTTGCCGGACATTGGAAATATCACTTTGCAGTGTTACTAAAAGTTGTAGGGAAGTGTTTTATATTTACATTTCCATCATTTTGTGTTGAAACGGTGTAAAAATGTAAAGAAGGGAGTTCACGAAAGCAAGCCAAAGGGAGGAGTATTTATACGGTAGGGGAGGATAATGGAAAAGAAGAAATAAAAAAGGCATTTCGTCTTTCGAAATGCCTTACAATTGTTATGAATATGATAAACTCTCTATCTCGTAAATTGCACTTTCTTTTTTGCTTCCTCGCTCATCATTGCTGGAGTCCATGCCGGGAACCATACAATGCGCACATCGGCATCGGAAACGCCGGGGAGAGAAGCGACCCGCTCCCGTACATTGTTGGCGATCTGTCCGGAGAGTCCGCACCCTTGTGATGTCAGAGTCATCTTAACGCCGACCCAATCGTCGATGATCTTCACGTCATAAACAAGCCCGAGGTCCACGATGCTGACAGGAATTTCAGGGTCGTACACATCTTTTAATGCAGAGTAGACTTGTTCCTTTGTGATTGCCGGAGTTTGTTCCGGAACGGTTGATTCGGTAGTAGAGTTCATAATTTTCTTTCTTGTTCATGCATACGGTGATATTCTTTAGTGAAAAACATCGTTATTATATAAATAGTTCGTGAAACTGTCCCCAAAAAATGACGACGGGTCAGTTGGTCCCGATCGTACTCTGTGAATACACTGAAAGATACAATCGAATCTTCAAAGATTCACTCCCGGAAAGTTTCGCCCGGGGATTCATTATCGTGAGAATACTGTCCCATGAAGCAATGGAAAATTGTTCTGGAACATAGAGACTGTGGCAGCCGGAACATTTCTTCACATAGAGGTCTCTTCCTTCAACTGCATCGTCAAATGCTGTTGCTCCTGTAGAATGGATACGCACCGATTCTTCGGTCGGATAGGGAATGCTCGACGCACAACTGTTCAGGGAATGTATGGCGGCAATAACGAGTGCCGATATGATCATATTCTTAAATGTCATCATCTGTATCATAGATGGAAGGAGAAGAGGAGCCGTGTTTGTACTTTTTCAAATTCTCCCAGATCCAAACTGCCGTTCTGAGTGGTAGCGCCCTTAAAACTGGCTAGCTGCGGTTGCACAGACAGAACAGTCCAAAAATATTCATTGGATACTGCGATAGTGGGCCCTGCAAACAGGGACGAATGTTGCAGTACGCCATTCACCGAGACGGATTGATGCCGTGCTTCAAGACCGATAGAAAAATGAGGAGAGAATTCATACGCCGCTGCAAAATCAACCTCGGTCACAAATTCATCTTCTATTTCCGTTTTACCATTAACAACGTCATACGACCATTCCTGTTCGCCAACTGCATTCAATGCAATAAGAAAATTGGAAAATTGTTTATCGAATAATAGTTTTCCTTCCACTTCCTGCTTGTCTGGTCCAACGGTCCATTCACCGTACAAAGCAAAACCGAAAGGATCAGCAACCCTGTCCAACAGTTTATATTTCCATTCGTTAGAGATGCTCATGGAATAGGAAGATGATTTCGCTCCGCCGGCTGCATCTTCGTTGGAGTCTTTCACACGCCATGTATAGTTGAGATACAATGCCGACATCAGATTATCGGAAACACCGAATTCATACTCGATCCGCTGATCGAGACGGCGGTAAAAATATGCCCGCCCGCGGCGGTCAGTGTTCCACAGTTCAATTTCGCGTGCTCCTTTTGGCAGGACCGAAGTTTCATAGGTGAAACTAAATTTCCGTTCATTTGCCTGCAGGTTTTGCATACCGGCAAGTACTATGATGCTGAAAAAAATATATGCAACTCGATGCTTGTTCATGGTTGTTGCTCCTCTGGTTGTGATGAGTGGGAGCATGGCAGGCAGGCGAAAATTCCATTGCTTGGCGAATGTATGTTCGCTATCTTTAAGAGAGAGTGCCAAACCTGGTGCTCTTGTGATTTGAAACGCATCATCACACCTTTCGCGAGGGATTCTGATGGTGCGTTTCTTTTTTTAATTGATGTTATTTCCGCAACGAATAACGCTGTCGGCTGCGAATTTCAACAAGTGCGCAGTTACTGCAATCCTTTTTGTTCTTCCGCTGGCGGAGTTCAGAACGAACCATCAACACCACGGTGACAGCGACAATGCCCAATGCACTATATTCTTGCCAATTGCTTATGAGAGTATCCATAAACCCACTCGATAGGTAAGGAATGTTCCAGAATACGCCAAGACTGTCATATACGCCAGTTGGAACATTGGCCACTTCCATCCGTTTGTTTCCCTGCGCATCACGGCAATTGTGGACAAACACTGCATTGCCAGAACGTAATAAACCATGATGCAAATTGCAGTCAGGACAGTAAATGTCGGTCTGCCAGTCAATGGATTGACTTCTCTTTGCATTTGCTCGCGCAATGACAATGACCGTGCATCCGCAT
>JBAYJG010000032.1:0-18078 GCA_041665225.1 Bacteroidota bacterium | reverse complement strand
CGGTACTTCCCGTTTATATTCCATAAATCCGGTCGGTTTACCCATTCAGCACCTCCTTGCCGGAAGCGTTATTTTTCACTACCGTAGTCTCCTTGTTTGCTTTCTGTTGAGCGGCATTCAGCACACGCTTGTAATCGTGCGGGAATACTTTCACAAATTTTGACCGGAACGATTTCCAATCGTTCAGGATCCGTTGACCGCGCCTGCTGCCGGTGTAATCAACATGTTTTTTGATCAGACTTTGCACCAACTGTTCATCCTCTTCTTTGAGCGGATCGAGATCGACGATGGACTTGTTGCACATCTTCGATGCAAACTCGCCGTCTTCATCCAGCACGTACGCATATCCGCCGGACATACCTGCGGCAAAGTTCTTCCCTGTTTTTCCCAGGACAACGACAACGCCGTTGGTCATATATTCGCACCCGTTGGCGCCAACCGATTCCACTACAACTGTGGCGCCGCTGTTGCGGACCGCAAACCGTTCGCCCGCTTTTCCACCAAAATATGCTTCACCGCTTGTGGCACCGTACAACACCACGTTTCCAACGATGGAGTTATCCTCCGGAACGAATGTGGAATTCTTCGGCGGATAGATGATAATCTTTCCTCCCGACAAACCTTTTCCAACATAATCGTTCGCATCACCTTCGAGCGTGAGCGTAACTCCTTTGGAGAGGAATGCACCGAAACTCTGTCCCGCCGAACCGTTGAAATTGATCTTGATAGTGCTCTCTGGCAATCCTTCAGCACCGTAGTATTTTGCGATTCGTCCGCTCAACAACGCTCCGACCGTACGATGTACGTTTCTGATCGGCATGGAGAGTTCCACCGGTTTCTTTTCTTCCAGTGCCACTTTCGTCTGTTCCAGCAGATGATAATCCAGCGCTTCGTTCAGACCGTGATCCTGCGAGATGGAGCAGCGGCGTCCGATACGCAGCGGCACCGTCGGCTGATGCAAGATGGAAGAAAGATTGATCCCCTTCGCTTTCCAGTGATCGATATCTTTCCGTTGCCGCAGCATATCTACGCGGCCGATCATCTCATCCAACGTGCGGAAGCCCAGCTGTGCCATGATTTCGCGAACTTCGTCTGCAATAAAGAAGAAGAAGTTGATCACATGCTCCGGAGTACCGGTAAACTTTTTCCGCAATTCAGGATCCTGTGTTGCAATTCCTACCGGGCAGGTATTGAGATGACATTTTCTCATCATCACGCAGCCCATAGCGATCAATGGAGCTGTTGCAAATCCGAATTCTTCAGCGCCAAGCAGCGCGGCGATCACCACGTCGCGGCCCGTTTGTAATTTTCCATCCGTCTGCAGACGAACACGGCTGCGCAGATCGTTCATCACCAGCACTTGCTGAGTTTCTGCAAGTCCCAGTTCCCAAGGAATACCTGCATGTTTAATGGAGGTCAGCGGCGAAGCACCGGTGCCGCCATTATCACCGCTGATCAGGATCATATCCGCATGTGCCTTTGCAACACCCGCGGCTACTGTTCCAACGCCGACTTCCGAAACGAGTTTGACGGAAATTCGTGCGATCGGATTGACATTCTTCAAGTCATAGATCAGCTGCGCCAGATCTTCAATAGAATAGATATCGTGGTGTGGCGGCGGCGAGATCAGTCCTACGCCGGCAATGGAGTGGCGCGTTTTTGCAATGATTTCATCCACTTTAAATCCGGGCAGCTGTCCCCCTTCTCCCGGTTTTGCACCCTGCGCAATTTTAATTTGGATCTCATCCGCATTCACAAGATAGTTCGCGGTAACGCCGAACCGTCCGGAAGCAACTTGTTTGATTGCACTGCGGCGCAGGTCTCCGTTCGCATCGGAGCGGAATCGCGCTTCATCTTCCCCTCCTTCGCCCGTGTTGGATTTTCCACCAATACGGTTCATGGCAATGGCGATAGTCTCATGCGCTTCCTTGCTGATCGATCCGAAGGACATTGCACCGGTCACGAAACGCTTCACAATCTGTTTTGCCGGTTCAACGTCTTCAATATGAACACTGCGTGTTCCTTCCTTGAATTCCATTAATCCGCGCAACGTAAAGAATTCTTTGTTCTGTTCATTCAGGACGCTCGTGAATTCCTTGAACGTCTTGAAATCCCGCTTGCGAACGGACTGCTGCAGCTTGGTCACTGTCGTCGGATTGATAAGATGGCGTTCGCCGTTGATGCGGAAATGATAGTTGCCGCCGAGGTCGAGTTCCGTCAGTGCATTGGAGAACGGCTGCTGCGCGAATTCGTGTTTTCTTCGTGCCTCTTCCACCAGCACGTCCAGACCGATCCCTTCGATTCGCGACGAAGTGC
Organism: Bacteroidota bacterium; assembly: GCA_041665225.1. Classification (GTDB taxonomy): domain Bacteria; phylum Bacteroidota; class Ignavibacteria; order UBA10030; family UBA8401; genus UBA8401. The sequence goes on along the minus strand of JBAYJG010000032.1, from coordinate 15,762 downwards.
CATGAAAATATTTTTCCACCAGATTTTTATTCAAGCCAATCACTTCAAAGATTTGGGCACCGCGGTAACTCTGCAGCGTTGAGATCCCCATTTTGGAGAAGACTTTCAACAATCCTTTGCCGACTGCTTTTTTGTAATTCTTGATGGCGTACTCCGACGTGACATCTTTAGACATCCTTCCTTTGTTCGCCAGATCTTCGATCGTCTCGAATGCGAGGTACGGATTTACTGCACTCGCGCCGTAGCCAATCAACAAGCAGTAGTGCATCACTTCACGCGGTTCGCCAGATTCCACCACGAGTGCGACTTGTGTGCGGGTCTTTTCTCTCACCAAATGATTGTGGACTGCAGTCATTGCAAGCAGACTTGGGATCGGCGCGTACTCGTCATCCGAACCGCGGTCTGAAAGAATTATAATGGAGTACCCTGATTCGATTGCCAGCGATGCGCGACGGCATAATCCATCCAGCGCACGTTCGAGTTCCTGTTCCCCGCCATTCACGCGGAACAGCATCGGCAACGTTGTCGTCAGGAAATCTCCCTGCGATACGCGGCGAAGTTTCTCCAGCTCGCTGTTCGTCAAGATGGGATGCTGCAGTTTCAGCGTATGGCAATGGAGCGGCGTCTCTTCCAGGATGTTCCGTTCTGTACCAATGTAGCTGGTGAGCGACATAACGAACTCTTCACGGATCGGATCGATCGGGGGATTCGTCACTTGCGCAAACAATTGTTTGAAATAACTGAAGAGTGATTGCGGCTTGTCGGACAAGCACGCCAGCGGCGTATCGGTCCCCATGGATCCGATCGCTTCTTCGCCGTTCACCGCCATCGGCGTAATGATCATCCGGACATCTTCGTCGCTATACCCGAACATCCGCTGCCGCTGTACAATATCCTTCTCGCTGAGTGTATGTGCGCGCGGTGGTTCAGCCAGTTCTTCCAGTGTAATTTGATTTTCCTTGATCCAGCTGCCGTACGGCTTGCGCGAACTTAACTGTGCTTTGATCTCTTCATCATGAATTACCCGTTTTTGTTCCAGATCGACCATGAGCATCTTACCTGGTTCCAGTCTCCCCTTCATCTTCACCCGTTCCGGTTCAATCTGCAGCACACCGACTTCGGAGGCCATCACCAGCAATCCGTCGTGCGTTTCAATAAAGCGCGCGGGACGCAGTCCGTTCCGGTCCAGCGTTGCACCAATCACTTTGCCATCCGTAAACGCTACAGCAGCAGGGCCGTCCCACGGTTCCATTAATGATGCGTGATACTCATAGAATGCTTTTTTCTCTGGGGACATGGTTGCATCGAGACTCCACGCTTCCGGTATCAGCATAGACATCACATGCGGCAAGCTTCGCCCTGAGTGATACAATAATTCCACCGCATTATCCAGCGCAGCAGAATCGCTTCCGTCCGGCTGGATGATGGGAAACAGTTTCTTCAGATCGTCGCCGAACAGATCGGACTTCAACACGGATTGACGAGCTTGCATCCAGATAACGTTACCGCGCATCGTGTTAATCTCACCGTTGTGGCTGACAAAACGGAATGGATGTGCCAGCTGCCAGTTCGGCATTGTATTGGTTGAAAAGCGCTGGTGCACCAGGCAGAGCGCGCTTTCGGTATCCGTATCTAACAGTTCACTGTAAAACTGTTCGATCTGCGGAGCAAGCAACAGTCCTTTATAAATGATCACCCGCGAAGACAATGATGGGATATAGAAGAAATCTTTTTCTTTGATATCGGAAGCATACAGTTCCACTTCGGCGCGTTTCCGCACGATATATAATTTCCGGTCAAACTCTTCACGGGTCATTCCTTCTGCGCGACGGATGAAAATTTGCTCTATATATGGCTGCGACGCGCGGGCAATGCGGCCGATCGCATCGGCACCAACCGGCGTATCGCGCCAGCCAAGAACAGTCAGTCCCTCGTCTCGGACGATCTGTTCCAGAATTCCTTCGCACACTAACCGCGAAGATTGGTTCACCGGCAGGAAGACCATGCCAACGCCATACTCTCCTTCATCCGGAAGAGTGATACCGAGACTTTTACATTCTTTCACAAAGAATTTATGCGGAATCTGAATAGTGATTCCCGCTCCATCCCCTGTTTCGGGGTCGCATCCGCAGGCACCGCGATGGGTAAGATTAATAAGAATCTCAATCCCCTTTGCAATGATCTTATGGGACCGCTCCCCTTTGATGTTGACAACAAACCCGATACCGCACGCATCGTGCTCGTTGCGCGGATCGTACAAAGGAAAATTGTCTGGCTGCTGGTACGGTTCTTTCATTGTTATGCTTCTCCCACGAATTCTCTTTTTAATGCAACTCGCCCGGTGCGGGCAATCTCTTTGATGTGGAACGGTTTTAGCATTTTAATGATTGCATCAACCTTTTGTCCGCTTCCCGTTGCCTCAACCGTCACTGTTTTATGACTAATATCGATAATTTTTCCTTGGAATATTTCCACGATCTGCATGATCTCGGACCGGGTTTCCGGATTTGAGCTGACCTTGATCAATGCCAATTCCCGTTCCATAAAACTATCGTACGTCAGATCAACCACTTTCAGCGTATCGATCAATTTATTCAGTTGTTTTATGATCTGTTCGATGATCGCATCGTCGCCACGTGTGACTATGGTCATTCTAGAGACTGCATTGTCTTCTGTGGGACCGACAGTGATACTTTCCAGGTTATACCCTTTTGCAGAGAACATGCCTGCAACCCGGTTTAAAGCACCAAACTTGTTTTCTAACAATACTGAAATCGTATGTTTGTGTGCTTCTTGTTCCACTGATTGTTCTGGTGTTGTGCTCATATATTATCCTTTGGTAGTCGTCACCATTGAAAGATCTGTTTCTTGTTCGCCATCCGTCGGGACACTTGCTTCTTCCGGCAGATCAATGATCTCATTATACGTCTGCCCTGCCGGGATCATCGGATAAACGTTTTCCTCCTTCATTACTTTAAATTCAACGAGCACAGGACCATCGACAGCAAGCATCTGTTTCACAATGTCTTCCACCTGATTTGTTTGAGTTGCCCGGAATGCGGGGATGCCGTACGCCTCTGCCAATTTTACGTAATCAGGGCCTGTCATTTCCACGTGGGAATATCGTTTGCGCCAGAAGAGTTCCTGCCATTGGCGAACCATGCCGAGATAACCGTTGTTCATAATCAAGATCTTTACCGGGACATTATATTCACGGATGGTAGCCAGTTCCTGAATGTTCATCTGAATCCCTCCGTCCCCGCTCATGGAGATCACCGGGAAGTCCTTTCGTGCAAACGCTGCGCCCATCGACGCCGGAAGAGAAAATCCCATTGTGCCGAGACCGCCGGAAGTTAAATGTGTCCGCGGATGTATATATTGATAGAACTGTGCCATCCACATTTGATGCTGACCGACATCGCTCACCATCACCGCCTTCCCTTTTGTTAATTCGGAAATCGTCTGGATGACGTGCTGCATACGGATGTTTTTCCCGTTTCGATAACGTAATGGATGCTCCTCTTTCCAATGTTGTATCGTTTTGATCCAGTCTGCTGTATCGAGCGCGGTAACGGACGGCAGCAATTGCTGAAGAACTTTTTTTACATCACCAACGATCGGCACATCCACTTTCACATTCTTGCTGATGTTCGATGGGTCGACATCGATGTGGATCTTCTTCGCTTCCGGTGCGAAGCCATCTGTCTTGCCGGTTACCCGGTCGTCGAAACGTGCACCGACTGCAATCAATAAATCGGAGTAGTGTACTGCGGTATTTGAATACCAGGTGCCGTGCATGCCGAGCATACCCATCGACAATTCGTCGTTCTCCGGGAATGCGCCGAGTCCATGCAATGTCGTTGTTACCGGAATTTTTGTTTTGCGCGCAAATGTCGTCAGCTCTTCCGCGGCGTTGGAAAGAATTGTTCCTCCGCCGACGTATAACACGGGACGCTTCGCTTTCGCGATCAACGCGATTGCTTTGTCCAACTGCTTTTGATGGCCCTCAAAATGCGGAACATACGAGCGCATCTTCACCGACTTGGGATAGCTGAATGTGGTTTTCATCGCCATGACATCTTTCGGAAGATCCACCAGCACCGGACCGGGGCGGCCCGTTGTAGCGACATAGAACGCTTCCTTAATTGTCCCCGCAAGTTCGTTCACATCGCGAACCAGATAATTATGCTTGGTGATAGGACGGGTGATGCCAACGATATCTGCTTCCTGAAACGCATCGTTGCCGATCAGTTTCAGAGCGACTTGTCCGGTAAAAACAACGATCGGAATCGAATCCATATAAGCGTCCGCAATGCCGGTCACAGTATTGGTTGCACCGGGACCGGAGGTAACAAGAGCCACTCCCGGTTTACCGCTTGCTTTCGCATAGCCTTCGGCTGCGTGGACTGCGCCTTGCTCGTGACGGGTAAGGATATGTTTGATGTCGGAGATATCATGCAGCGCATCGTAGATGCCGATGACGGCACCGCCGGGATATCCAAAAACGATATCGACTTTTTCTTCGATCAATGAGCGTACGAAAATCTCTGCGCCGGTCATTTGCCGTTGCGGTGAAGGGGACGATGGATGTTGATTCATAAGACACCTGAAAAAAATAGAGCGATACACTACCTCTGTTTCAGAGGTTACGCCCTGATATTATTTCTCACGTGTGAAGATTAGTGGAGTGTGATATGTTTTTTTGGGAGTAACCTCTGCGTTTTCTTAGCCAATAATAATTAGGCGTAGAATCGCAAATGTAATTCCCAAAAGAATAATAATGCCGCTAAGCGGAAGGAGAGCCGACGGTACAGCAACAGCGCGAACGCGTGAGCGATTCGAATTGTTTTCTGTATGTTTGTTGTATGCGGACATTCTCTTTGGTTGTTTTCAATGAAAGTGCAACTGGGTTACACATATATAAGATATAATAATCCGTTCCGTTGTCAAGAAAAAATTTCGTATCTTTAAAAAATTTCATCTTCCTATGATTCAACACGCTCACGATACGATCGCAGCAATTGCTACTCCCGTCGGAATTGGTGGTATATCCGTTATAAGAATAAGCGGGAACGATGCTTTTACGACTACTGATTCTCTGTTTCGGGGTTCAACGACAGTCCGCAACGCTCGCTCACATACGATCCATTTTGGTGCGATAATCGATCCCGTTTCACGTGAAACAATCGATACTGTACTTGTCTCCGTTTTTCATAATCCCTCATCGTTCACCGGCGAAGATGTTGTCGAGATTAGTTCGCATGGCGGATACTTTGTTTCGCAAAAAATTCTTTCGCTCCTTTATAAATCGGGAGCACGGCCTGCGGAACCAGGTGAGTTCACGCTCCGGGCTTTCCTGAATGATAAATTGGATCTTGCCCAGGCAGAGGCGGTTGCAGACATCATACATTCAAAAACTGAAAGAGCACACAAAACGTCCATTGACCAATTAAGCGGGAAATTGTCCAAAGCCGTACAACAATTACGTGAAGAGATTTTAACCATTTGTTCGCTCTTGGAACTGGAATTGGATTTTTCTCAGGAGGGGATCGAACTGACCGATAAAAATACTCTTTTAATAAAGCTAAGTACGATTCAAAAATCCATTCTTAACCTTTCTTCCAGTTATCAGGAGGGGAAAGTTATTAAAGAAGGAATCAAGGTCGCTTTGGTAGGAAAACCAAACGCCGGAAAGTCTAGTCTGTTGAATGTACTGCTCCAGGAGGAGAGAGCAATCGTCAGCGAAATTCCCGGCACTACCCGAGATACGATTGAAGAAAGTATTCTCCTCGATGGGGTAGAGTTTATTTTTAATGATACCGCAGGACTGCGGGAATCAACCGACTCAATTGAACTCGAAGGTATCCGAAGAACGACAAAGGTAATTGATACTTCTGATGTAATCCTATTGCTTATTGATGGATCAAAATCAGAATCCGAAGAACAGATCAAGGAATTTCATGCTATCTCCGAAGAATACAAGAAAAATAAATCCGTACTTTGGGTTTTTAATAAATCCGACATTAAAAATGATTCTGTAAAATTTTCAAATATTGAAGCACCTATTTGGATATCGTGCAAGACCCACGATGGAATTCATAACCTAAAGAGTCGATTGATCGAAGTGTCAATCCCTCACCATGATTCTTCTGTAACCTCTGTAACTATTACAAACATTAGACATAAAGAAGCTTTAGAAAGAGCTCTCACTTCATTAGATACTGCTAAGACATCCATTGACAATGGACTGGGGGGAGACTTCGTAGCTGTTGATTTGAGGGCTGCACTTAACTACCTTGGTGAAATTATAGGATTAACAACTCCTGAGGATATCCTCAACAATATCTTCTCAAAATTCTGCATTGGCAAATAAACGTCCGGTGATCAAATCTAACGATCCGGACTTCTGAAATTGTTTCACGTGAAACATTATGCTAGTAAACAGACCAAAGACATATTATGATGTCATTGTAGTGGGCGGTGGACATGCCGGTATTGAAGCCTCTTTAGCTGCTGCTAGGATGGGATGCTCTACACTTCTCGTCTCCCTAAAGGCAAACGCCATAGGAAGGATGTCGTGTAATCCCGCCATTGGCGGCACAGCAAAAGGACATTTGGTTAGGGAAATTGATGCTTTGGGTGGGGAAATGGGGAAGATAGCAGATGCGACAGGAATTCAGTTTAAGATGCTGAATACATCCAAGGGACCGGCTGTCTGGTCACCCCGTTCGCAGAATGACAGAGAATGGTATTCTGCAGATGCTCAACAGCGGGTGCTTCACCAAGACAATCTTGAGGTGCTTGAGGATTCTGTTGCAGAAATTCTTGTTGATGGGAATGTGCTTCGGGGTATACGAACTTTTCTTAGCCACGAAATCACATGCAACTCAATGGTGTTGTGTGCTGGGACATTCCTGAATGGATTGATGCATACGGGAGAAAGGAACAGACGGGGGGGAAGATTTGGGGAAGCTCCCGCCCGTGGTGTGACGGAAAGCTTGCGGTCATTAGGATTCATCTCCGGCAGATTGAAGACCGGAACTCCTCCGAGGATCGATCTACACAGCATCGATCTATCAAAGACGGAAATCCAGAATAGTGACGATCCGCCGATCCCTTTTTCATATCAGAATGACAAGATCACAAACCGGTTGATCCCAATGTATCTGACTTACACAAATCCTTCAACACATAAGATATTGGAAAAAGGATTTGATCGTTCACCGATGTTCACCGGAAGGATAAAAGGAATTGGTCCGAGATATTGTCCTTCTATCGAAGACAAAGTGTTTCGCTTTGCAGACCGCGATCGTCATCAGATCTTTCTTGAACCGGAAGGATATGATACCAACGTTGTATATGTCAACGGCTTCTCCACAAGTTTGCCGGAAGAAATACAATACGAGGGTATTCGTTCCATTGCGGGACTCGAACATGTAAAAATGATCCGTCCTGGTTATGCTGTGGAGTATGATTATTTTCCGCCGCATCAATTGAAACATTCCCTCGAAACAAAACTCGTGTCCGGACTTTTCCTGGCTGGACAAATCAACGGAACTTCCGGCTATGAAGAAGCAGCAGGGCAGGGACTCGTTGCTGGAATTAATGCTGCACTGAAAGTTCAGAAAAGAAATCCTTTTATCATACAACGTAGCGGAGGATACATCGGAGTGATGGTTGATGATCTCATCAACAAGTCTACCGATGAACCATACAGAATGTTCACGTCACGGGCGGAGTACCGCCTTCTGTTGCGGCAAGATAATGCTGACCGCAGACTAATGCGCGCGGGACATGAACTGGGATTGATTTCAAATGAGATGCTTGAACGTCTCAATGAGAAAGAAATGATGATCGAAGAAACAATTCAGTATCTTCTCACCACGACAATTGCTCCCGTAAAAATTAATCCGTTGCTTGAAAAGAAAAACGAATCTGTCATCACCGAAAATGATCTTCTTGCAAAGATGCTTCGCAGAACAAACATCACTGCATCGGATATCGCAGAGATTATTCCGGATGAAAAAATTGCATCACTTCTTCGTCGCACTGACGTTTGCGAGCAAGTTGAAATCGACGTGAAGTATGAAGGATATATCCAAAGACAGAATGAACAAATCCATCGCTTTGCAAAGTTTGAAGAATATCTTATCCCGGAAAATTTTGACTATATGAAAATTTCCTCGTTGAGCGCCGAGGGAAAAGAAAAACTTCATCGCGTTCGTCCGCGGTCTATCGGTCAAGCATCCCGCATCGCTGGAGTGACGAATGCCGATGTCGCGGTGCTCAGTATTTTCTTAAAGCAACTGGAATCACAATAACTCATTTTGAAGAAGTTGATAGACTTCGAGAAATAATAATCAGTACGTTTCACGTGAAACAATGACCAACGACGAACTCTGGCTCTATACATTGTGCAAGCATAACGGTATTTCTATAACGGACATACAAATTTCCCGTTTAACACACTATCAAATCCTCCTTTTGGAGTGGAATAAAAAGATCAATCTGGTCTCCCGAAAGAATGAGGAAAACATCTGGCGGGGACATATCTCGCTCTCTTTGACGATGCTGTTTAAAGTCGCTTTCCGGGACGGTTCCAGAATTCTTGATTTGGGCACGGGGGGCGGCTTTCCAGGTATTCCGCTGGCAATACTGCTCCCGGCGAGTTCATTTGTGCTGTTGGATTCAACACAGAAGAAAATTACGGCGGTGCAGTCTATGGCCGACTCCATAGGCTTGACCAATGTAAAAACTGTCTGGGGAAGAGCGGAAGAGATCCAAAAACAGCCATCGTTCTCACACGGTTTTGACGCCGTCGTTGCCAGATCCGTTAGCAATCTTTCCAATCTTGTCGTGTGGGGAATGCCATTCCTGAAAAAGGAAAAGGGTAAAAATATACTATCCGAAAAACTCCCCCTTTCCGTCCCTTCTTTGATTACATTCAAAGGAGCAGAAATTGAAGAAGAAGAAAAAGCTGCGCAGGAAGATTTTCCTTACATCACATTTACCAGTGTCCCGTTGATCTTCCCGGGCAGCGAAGCGTTTGATAATCTGGATAAAAAACTGATGATTGCAACGGCAACATAGCCGAGGATATTTTGAAGAAAAAGAAAGAGCTCTTTCAACAGCTACAAAACCTATCTACCGAACAACGCAATCCAGACACGTGGAACATTGATGCCCGTTCGGTATCCGACATTCTTATCTCTATCAATAACGAAGATAAGAAAGTGGCATTTGCTGTCGAACACGAAATCCCTTATATCACTCAAGCAGTTGAATTGGTGGTAAATGCCTTTGTCCATAGCGGACGGTTGATTTACATTGGAGCCGGAACCAGCGGCAGGGTCGGCGTGGTGGATGCAAGCGAATGTCCTCCGACATTTGGCGTTTCGCCGGAGATGGTGCAGGGGATGATAGCCGGTGGAGATGGAGCGATGTTCCGCGCCGTAGAGGGGGCGGAGGATAAACCGGAGAATGGTGCGCACGATATCGATATGAAAAATGTCGGCCCCAACGATGTTGTCTGTGGCATTGCGGCGAGTATGAGAACACCTTATGTGATCGGTGCAGTGAAGAGAGCCAAAGAACGCGGTGCAAAAACTGTTTATGTGACGACGAATCCAAGAAAGAATCTTGAGCTGGCAGAATACAAACACCTTGCTGATGCACTTGACGTTGCTATTTGTGCGGAGGTCGGTCCGGAAGTAATCATGGGTTCCACCAGGATGAAGAGCGGTACTGCGCAGAAACTCATCCTAAACATGATCTCTACGGCGGCAATGATCCGTCTCGGCAAAGTCTATGAGAATATGATGATCGATCTTCAGATGACCAACGACAAACTGGTGGAACGGGCGAAGCGGGTCGTCATGACCATCACAGAAGTGGATTACGCTACCGCAGAACATTATCTGACAGAAGCAAAGGGGCATGTAAAAACTGCTTTAGTTATGATTAAAGCAAAGGTCGGCTTCGAAGAAGCGACGAAGAGACTGCGGAACGCCAACGGTTTCGTCCGCGCCGCGATCGAAGGGAGGACTCATTCCAATACCTAATCAATCGTTTTCATTCAAGGTCTTTTTCAGCAATTCAATTTCCCTCCTAAAATAATCATAATTCCCTTTTGCGCAGAATACCTACCTTGTCAATGTATATTTCTTGACTGCATAATTCACCATTAGTAATTTTGCCTCCACGCAATTCAACGTTCCATCTCTCATCACAATACAGTGGAGGCAGTATGAATGTAATCAACATGAAACAATTTGCCGGATCAAACAACCTTCGGGCATTCTTCGATCTCGAAACGTCGGAAGGATTTACGATCAAAGGCTTTAAGATCGCCGATGGGAAAAACGGTCTGTTTATCGGTGTACCGTCGGATCAGGATAAGAATGACAAAGGGAAGTACTGGGACAAAGTGTTGATGCCCAAAGAACTGAAAGATAAATTGACGTCGATGGCACTGAACGAATATTCAAAAATGTCCGCTGAATAACCTCTCCTCCTCACAGTAATACCGCAAATAAAAAACGTCCTCAAAGAGGACGTTTTTTATTTTACCAATGTTCATCTGGTTAATGCGAGCCAGCCGCCGTTTCGTAATCGATCCCCTGAGCTTTCAGCACCGCTTTTGCTTTAAGGGCAAAAAATGCAAGATATCCAAAGAGGAAAATGGTGACGATATATGACAGATGGATGTTATTCAGCACATCGCTGATCCAACCCTGGAACGGCGGGATTAATGCGCCTCCAAGAATCATCATGATGAGGAATGTGGATCCTTGGCTGGTATATTTTCCCAGTCCGGCAACAGAAAGTGCAAAGATGCAAGGCCACATGACGGAGCAAAAGAGTCCGCCGCTGATGAATGCAAAGACTGCAACCTTTCCTGTCGTCAGCATTCCGACGGACATTGCTGCTATTCCTAAAAGGGAAAATACCAATAGTGTTTTAGCCGGTTTTTCCTGGCCAATGAAAAATCCGACAATTTGAATTGCAATGACAAATGCATAGACGTAGAGATCGCTCACGTCGGTGCCGTTCAAAGCATTTGCGCCAAGAATTACTCCAAAGGCGATATAGGGAACGATGACGGTCAGAATGTTCTTCCAGAGTTTCGGCAGATTAAACACCGTGATCGCACCGGTCCAGCGGCCGATCATTAAACTTCCCCAGAACAGGGAGATGAACCGTGAGATCTCCGATTTATCATACCCGCCAAATTCAGGCAGTTTCAGCAGCGCTCCCATATTGCTTTGGATGGTCACCTCAACGCCGACATAGACAAAAATACCGATCATGCCGTATACTAATTGCGGATATTTCAATGCTCCGCGTCCCGCTTCGATGTGTTCATCTTGTGTGATCTTGGGAAGGTTTGAGAAAATAAAGAAGAGTGCAACGGCGATAAAGAGTCCCGCCAACAATAAATACATTTGATTTACGGACCCGATTTCGACCTGAACATTCTTTGTTAATCCGCCGAAGAGAAAATAACTGACAATCAACGGTCCGATTGTTGTGCCGAACGAGTTGACGCCGCCTGCAAGATTCAACCGGTGCGCGCCGGTTTCCGGATTGCCAAGGGCGATGGCGAATGGCTGCGCGCATGTCTGCTGCAGCGAGAATCCGATGGCAATAAGAAACAACGAACCGAGAATCAGCCAGTAATTGCCGATATTCACTGCGCCGATCATGGCAATTGCCCCGGCCGCCGAAACAAACAAGCCGTATGCGATACCCATCTTATACCCGATCTTGTTCAGAAAATCGATCTTCATAAACCTTTCTGTCAGATACAATGCGAGCGAACCGACAAAGTAGGCAAGATAGAACGCCAGATCGATCAGCTGTGATTGGAACTGCGACAGGTTGAAATGTTCTTTACAGAACGGAATGAAGACACCGTTCGACGCTGCGAGGAATCCCCAAAAGAAAAAAACTGTTATCAGGGTCCCGAACTGGGATTTAGTGGAAGTGCTCATGGTAGTTATATAGTGTATTGTGGAGGATTCAATGAAGAGAGAGAAACTCTCTTGTATACCCGGCTAGAGTACAACATTAATCGAAGGAATTCAACTGTTTTTTCTGCGTAGCGGTTTCTTTTGAAAGGGAATATTTTTTTCGTACCTTGCAGTGTTATAGAAGAGGAGTATCGCACTCCTCTTTTTTATTATCAATTGAATTCTATGAACCTCCTTCAGGCAATTATTCTCGGAATTATTCAGGGACTGACCGAATTTCTCCCGATCAGCAGCACGGGACATTTGCGTATTATTCCGGCGCTGCTGGGATGGAGCGATCCCGGCGCAGCATTCACTGCCGTTATCCAATTCGGAACGCTCGTAGCCGTACTTCTCTATTTCAGAAGAGATATATTCTCCATCACGAGCGCAGTCATTAAAGGAATCGTGTACAAGAATCTCTTTTATAACCGCGATGCACAAATGGGATGGATGATTGCTGCGGGAACGGTTCCCATTGTCTTCTTTGGATTGCTGCTGAAGCATCAGATCGAAACATCCTTTCGTTCACTCTATATCATCAGTGGCTCGCTGATCGTACTGGCGGTTATTCTGATGATCGCCGAAGCGATCACCAAAAGAAAAATTGCGCGGGGCGAACATTTGAAATCGCTGGATGATCTGACGTGGAAAGAGGTCATCGCCGTCGGTTTCTGGCAAAGCGTCGCCCTGATTCCCGGTTCGTCACGATCTGGAACGACGATCACCGGTGGACTGTTGGTTGGTATGAACCGTGAGACGGCCGCCAGATTCTCATTCTTATTATCGCTGCCATCGGTATTTGCTGCCGGGGTGCTGGAAATAATAAAAGAACGCCGTGAGTTGTTTTCACCGCAGATCGGTGCGGAAAACGTTTTGATCGCCACCATCGTTTCCGGCTTTGTCGGGTATGCATCGATCGCCTTTTTGCTTAATTATCTGAAATCGCATACCACGTATCTGTTTATTATCTATCGTATTGTTGTCGGATTCGGATTATTGTATTTATTGTATTCGGGCATGCTGTCACCGCTGTAATGTACACAGGCAGTAAAATTTTATTAAAGGATCTGCTCCATGGATTTTCTCTCTGAATTTTTTCACAAACTGACTAACATTAAGGAACTGGTCAGCTGGGCCGGGTATCCCGGACTGACGATGATTATTTTCTCCGAAACGGGATTGCTCGTCGGATTCTTCCTTCCCGGCGATTCACTCCTCGTAACCGCAGGTCTATTTGCCGCTGCGGGATATTTCGACATTACAATCCTGATCCCATTGCTGTTGGTCGCGGCGATCATCGGAAATGCAACCGGATATGCTATCGGAAGGAAGAGCGGACAAGCATTATACTCTCGGGAAGATTCCCGCTTCTTTAAACGGCAGCATCTGATCAATACAAAGAATTTTTACGATACATACGGTCCGTTCACGATTGTTGCGGCACAATTCATGCCGTTTGCAAGAACATTTGCACCAGTGGTTGCAGGAATCGCTGAAATGAAATACATCAAATTTGCGACATACAATGTTGTCGGCGCAGTGTTATGGATCCCCGGAATGCTGTTGATCGGATATTTTCTCGGTTCAACGATCCCAAATATTGATAAGAATATTCATTACGTGATCATCGTTGTTATTTTCCTTTCGCTTCTCCCGGGAATTATAAAATATCTGCAGGTGCGATACGGGAAAAAGCCATAATCATTCTCTCGGGATGATTGCACTATTTGATCCTGTACTCTGACTTACACTGTTGTTGTTGCGGCGTTATGAACCATTCCCCCAACATCCGTTTTCACGTCGATCCGATCTTCGAAAATGAATTGAAGAAGCTTCCCTGGTCCTTACCGATCGCGGAGTGGCATCGCCACGGCGTGCCGGTACTGGACATTAAACGGGGAATCTCGCGCCATGTAGTGATCTTTGTGAAAGCGGGACGATTTTCCTTCGGCATCAAAGAGATTAGCGAGGAAATTTCCCGCAAAGAGATCGATCATTACGAACAAATGCTGCTCCGCGGAATTCACACGCTTGTCCCTGCCGGATTCGTCGTCCGCGAAGAACCGCCGATCCCTGTCAAGACGCCGGTCGGAATCCAGTACGAAGAGAACTTCATTTCACACACCGTCACCGTCTTAGTAAACAAAGTGCTACCGGACTCCCTGCTCTACTCACGGAATTTCAGGGAAGAGAACCGCCGGAAGATCTGGGAGGCGATCGTACGATTGTTTGTGCAATTGCACAGCAATGGCATCTACTGGGGTGACGCGTCGCTGGCCAACACGCTGATCAAATTTGAAAAACGAGAAGTGCCGTTTGTGGGGATGCAAACAATGCTCTTTGCATATCTTTCCGATGCAGAAACGGTGGAGATCCGGCCGCGCATCTCCCGATCCATGCGCGAAGCGGACCTGAACTTCTTTTTCGAATCAATGGACTGGATCGTAGAGGACCTTCGGGCGAGCGGTATTAATCGGGAACTTGCCGGTACGGAAGAAGATAAAGCATTCATCCGTGAGAGGTACATGCTGTTATACAAGGTGGAGAAGAAAAAGAAAAAGTTCGAACAGCAAACCTCGTTCAATATCGACAAGTTCCTCGGCAGCATTTTCAATCCAGCGTATGTCGATCAATTCCTGAAACATATTGAAGAACATAAATGGTATATGAGCGAACGGCAACAACAGGATGTGACACTTGCTGTTGCAACGCGTGATTGGTACGAGACGATCTTCGTTCCAATTTGCGCGTTGTTCCGATCCGAACATATTCTGGAATTCTTCAAGGGGAAGACCGCCGCGGAACTCTATATCGAGATCATGAACAATAAGTACTACCTCAGCGAAAAAGCGGGAACCGACGTCGGCATGATCGCGGCAATGCGTGATTATGCCGAACGGTTTGGTGCAGCTGATACGCACCAAACTATTCTGGAACAGCTGGCCGGCAAAATGATGAAGATCCTGGGATTGAAAGAGTCGATGCTTCTCAGGTAAGTGTTGATTATATTGCTCCGGTTCAATCAACTCAGTATAAAAAGGAATTCACTATGTCAACAGTAGCACCTGCGGCGGTAAAACATGCCGATCCTTCGTCATTGGAAAAGATTGCCTACGAGAGCGTCAAAACAATCCCGACAAAAGAACCGAACGATCAGGCCCGGCTTGGCTATAACATCTGGATCTCTCTAAAAGAGAAAAAAGGATCTATTGCTAATGCAGTGAAACAATCAGGCGCGCGCATCCTGATCCCGGAAAAAGAAGCCGTGGCGATCATCGAAAACGAATTGAAGAAGTCCTCTTTATAACAGAACGATGAAAGAAGTTCTGCACATATTGAACGACCTGATGATGGCATTCATTCCGCTTTTTGTGGCGATCGATGTACCGGGGCTTGTCCCGATCTTCATTTCGCTGACTGAAGGGATGACGCTGAAAGCGCGCCGTAAGTTGATTGTCGAAGCGACGCTCACCTCGGCCGCCGTTGCGCTGGTCTTTCTCGTGCTCGGAAAGGTGATCTTCAAATTCCTCGGCATCACGGAAAATGATTTCCGCATCGGCGGGGGAATTGTGCTGCTGGTGCTCGGCGTGACCGATCTGCTCTTCTCCGGAGGAGAAGAAGAACGAAAACCGAACACCTCGGTCGGCGTTGTGCCTATCGGTATCCCGCTCATCATGGGACCCGGAGCGCTCACGGCGATTATCATCATTGTTGATGCCTACGGGTACTGGATCTCCATGGTCTCGTT
>JBAYJG010000031.1:0-18201 GCA_041665225.1 Bacteroidota bacterium | reverse complement strand
CGAATTCCGTGCAGCAGGGTTCAACCGGATCAGTTTCGGTATTCAATCATTCCATGATGACGATTTGAAATTCCTTACCAGAATCCACACGGCCGCAGAGGCGGAGCGTGCGGTTGAAAGTGCATATCGCGCCGGATTCGACAATGTCAGTTGCGATCTGATCTTTGCGCTTCCCGGACAGACACCGGAACGTTGGAAGGAAAATCTTTGTCGAGCCGTTGCGCTGCAGCCGAAACACATTTCCGCCTATGCGTTGATCGTGGAGGATCAAACTCCGCTCGCAACGATGGTGAAGAACAAACTGGTTGCACCACTGCCGGATGAAGAAGATGCCGCACTCTATGAAATCACGATCGATACGCTGACATCCAATGGATTTCAACAGTACGAAGTCTCCAATTTTGCTAAACCAGGATTTCGTTCACGGCACAATTTCAATTACTGGAATCATACGGATTATATTGGATTCGGTCCCTCCGCTCATTCATTTTGCAAGGATTCATCTTCCAGCGGTAAACGGTGGTGGAATGTCCGAAGTATTCAAAGTTATTGCGATGCGTTTGAACGGAATGAATTTCCTGAAGCAGGAAGCGAATCGGTTGATCGCAAGAAATTCTTCACAGAAGAAATCTTTCTTGGACTTCGCAGTACCGGGATTGACCTGAAAAAGCTCTATTCATTGTACGGGGAAGATGTCTTTTCGGTCCGTCGTCAGATAATAGAGGAGATGGAACGGGAAGGATTGTTGAGCCGTCAAAACAATGTCATTTCACTCACTTCCCGCGGTTATGCCGTCTGTGATGAGATTGCCGGTCGGCTGATCCTGTAACGGGGATGGCTGATTTTCTTTTGAAAATAGGCACTTTCAAGGTATATTTATCCACGTTGTTTGATTTTTCACTTTCGAGGTTGTAATGGAACATACCAAATTGAATAAACTTGTTGCCGGATTTGTCTTTCTCGGAACACTGCTCGCCTACATCTTAACACTTGCTGATACCGTTGTTTTTTGGGATGTCGGCGAATTCATTTCTGCAACCTATCTATTACAAGTACCGCATCCGCCAGGTTCGCCATTCTTTTTGCTGATTGGTAAAGTGATCGGGATGGTGCCGTTCTACAGTGATCCAGCGGTTCGCATTCATTTCATCTCTGCATTATCCAGCGCGCTCACGGCAATGTTCTTATACCTGTCGCTGGTGAAACTGATCATTTTATGGAGACCACGGACGGAAGATACCTGGAACAAGATCTCGCTGTATACATCGGCAGCAGTAGGTGCATTTTCCCTTTCCTTCAGCGCGACATTCTGGTTTAACGCGGTGGAAGCGGAAGTATACGGCATTAGCATGCTGTTCGTCAGTTTGGTCACCTGGCTGTCACTTCGGTGGAACGAACGCGCCGACTCTCCGACACATCAAAAATACATTTTTCTTATAGCATATCTTATTGGATTATCGCTCGGCGTCCATTTATTAGCGCTCTTGGTGATTTTTCCATTCCTTATCATTGTCTTCTTTCGGCGTTATGAATTCTCCATCCGGAATTACATCATTTTCGGCATTGTGGCGATCGGCATTTTTGCCGTGGTCTATCCCGGCATCGTAAAGATGTTGCCGAACCTGCTGGACGGTGAATATGCGATCGGCGGCGGTACGGAATCCAAGAGTATCATTTGGACGATGATCCCGTTCGCAGCGGTCATCGCAGCGATTTATGGTGTGTGGTATTCCATCCAGCGGAAGAATGAGATGATCAATATTGCATCCCTCTCCTTCTTGCTGATAGTCCTCGGTTATTCTACGTATGCAATGGTGATCATTCGCGCCAACGCGAACACGCCGATGAACGAAAACGATCCTAGCACGCTGAAGAAACTGGTCTCCTATCTGAACCGCGAACAGTACGGCGATTCGCCGCTGATGAAACGGCGCTGGAGCCAGGAGCCACAGCACCAAGGGATCTATACGAACTATACGAGCGACATGGACTATTTCATGCGGTATCAGATGGATGAGATGCTGCTTCGGTATTTTCTGTGGCAGTATGTTGGACGCGAAGGAGATTTCCAGGGAGCAGGAGTGAACTGGAAGCAGCTCTGGGGAATCCCGCTCATCATCGGATTGTTCGGCTTCTATTATCACTGGAAGCGGGACCGTGTGATGTGGTGGGTCTTTTTCAATTTCTTCATCCTCATGAGCCTGATCATGGCGTTCTACTTCAACATGCAGAACCCGCAGCCCCGGGAGCGTGATTACTTCTATGTCGGCTCCTTCTTTGTCTTTTCCATCTGGATCGGCATCGGTGCGATGGGACTCATCGACTCGGTCCGTGAATGGGTGAAGAACGAACAGTGGCAGAAATATGCATCGTTTGGAGCATTGGCAGTTGCCGTTGTGTTCGTTCCGGTGAATATGCTGTACACCAATTTTAAATCATCCGATCGGACAGGCGATTATGTCGCATGGGATTATTCCTATAACCTGCTGCAATCCTGCGAACCGGATGCGATCCTGTTTACGAACGGGGACAACGACACATTCCCACTTTGGTATCTGCAGGATGTGGAAGGAGTCCGTCGTGACATCCGAATTGTGAACCTGAGCCTGGTGAATACCTCGTGGTACATCAGTCAATTGAAACATCTCGAACCGTTCGGTGCAAAGAAAGTACCGATCAGCCTGAGCGATCAGGAAATTGAACAGATTGGTCCGATGCAGTGGGAACCGCGAGAAATGACGATCCCTGTTCCTGCGAATGTAATGAAAGAGTACGAACAGTTCTCAGACCGTCCGAAACAGCCGCAAATAAAGAATGACACATCGGCCAAATCGGGAGTGATCCGGTTCGTGCTTCCCAATACCATGCAGTTTCCGCAGCCGGGAGGTCAGGTGATCAAAGCGATCCGTGCGCAGGATATCATGGCATATGATATTATCCTGTCCAATAACTGGGTCCGTCCGATCTACATGGCCGTCACCTCAACGCCGGATTCGAAGATCGGCCTCGACCGGTATTTCCGCATGGATGGTCTGGCGATGAAACTGATCCCGTATCCTGCCCCAAGTGATGACGGCGTGATCGATCCGAATATTCTCTCGGCGAACTTGTTGAACGTACCGGCGGAACCGAGCCTCACGTTCCGTCGTGGGTACCGCTACCGTGGACTGCAGGATTCTACGGTGCATTATGACGAGAATGTGGTGCGTCTTGCCATGAACTACCGCAATGCATTCATGCGTCTTGCGCTTCATTACATTAATGTTGCCCGCGACAACGCCAAAGCGGTGGAAACGCTCGATGCGATGATGGTAAAACTTCCGTCGTCCGTGCTGCCGCTGGATTACCGTGTAGAATACGATATCACGAACTTCTATCAATTTGCCGGTGCACATGAGCGGTATAAGCAGACGACGCAAAATCTAGAAGCGCGGCTACTGGAGATGGTTTCTAAGCCGATCGCAGAACCGTTCCAAAACCAGTATCATCCGTATTACATGCTCTTTACGATGTATCAAAACCGCGGAGAGTTTGACAAGGCAAACGAGATCTTGGACCGCATTAACACGACGTACGGCACAATGCAAGGTTTGCCGGAATGGGTGAAAGCGCAAAAAGCACAGTTGATGGCAATCCGCAACGCGAAAAAGGATACACTGGCGAAAAAATAATATCGCCGCATCATCGCAGTACATAATCAAAGAAAAAGGGTGAAGAGTAATCTTCATCCTTTTTTCTTTGCAACACAAAGAAATCAGATACGGTACTCATAAATAAATGTCAGTATGAAAGAATCTCGCTTAGAACATTGGGACAATTTTTGGGAAGAGAAGAAGGAAGTGAAGGAGGTCTACTCCAACTCGGACCGCGTCGTGCGGAATCTGGTGAAGGTGACGGATGTGAAAGGGAAGAAGATTCTCGAGATCGGTGCCGGGACCGGACGAGACAGTTTTCCCCTGGTGGAACGAGGAGCGGAAGTGTATCAGCTCGACTATTCCATGAACTCTCTCAAGATCATGAAACGAATTGCCGCGGAAGAGAAGATGGATGTTCGCATCATCGGCGGGGATACGTTCCAGCTGCCTTTTAAGGACAACACGTTCGATATCATCTTCCACCAGGGACTGCTGGAACATTTCCGCTACGAGAAAGCGGAAGCACTCCTCCGGGAGAATATCCGTGTGCTCAAATCCGGCGGACTGCTCTGTGTTGATGTGCCGCAGCGGTATCACATCTACACCGTCATCAAAACATTCCTTATCGCAATCAACAAATGGTTTGCAGGTTGGGAACGTTCCTTCTCCGTTCCCGAACTGAAGAAGGAAATGGAAAAACTCGGATTGCAAACGATCCATACCTACGGCGAATGGATGTATCCCAGTTTGTTCTACCGGATGACCAGGGAAGCATTCCGTGCAATCGGGATTAAATTGCCGCTGAATCCGAAAGTGCCGCTGCTGTATTCCGTGCGTAAAGCGATCCGCGATACGGTGAAAGACAGCACACTCGCCACCTATACTGCACTCTCTATGGGAGTGATTGGAAAGAAAAAATAGCACAGCAATTGATAGTTGATAATGGATAGGTGATAATCGATCGTTATCCATTATCCATTATCAATTATGCATTATCAATTGCTCTTATGAACATCCTCATTTTCAACTGGCAAGACCTCTCTCATCCGCTCGCCGGCGGCGCCGAAGTGCATCTCCACGAAACGTATTCCCGCATTGCTGCGATGGGGCATGAGGTGACGCTCTTTTGCTCTTCGTATGACGGGGCGAAGCCGACGGATGAAAAGAACGGCATCAAGATCATCCGCCAGGGGGGAAGATTCCTCTTCAATTATGTGGTGATGCAAAAGTATTTTTCCACCTTCCGGCATCAGCACTTCGATCTGATCGTGGATGATGTGAACAAAATCCCGTTCTATACACCGGCGTATGTAAAAGAGCCGGTACTCGGCGAGATCCACCACCTGCTTGGCACAAGTGTTTTCAAAGAGACAATCTTTCCGCTCGCGTCGTACGTGTACCTTGCTGAACGCGCATCGCTACCGATGTACCGCAAAATTCATTTTATGGTGCACTCTCCCAGCACAATAGCCGAAGTGAACGCGAACGGATTTTTCCCGGACAAGGTGCACTATGTTCCGTACGGAATGGACCACAAACTCTATCGGCAAACAGGCATCGCCAAATCTTCCACGCCGTTGATCGGCGCGCTCGGTAGACTGAAGAAATACAAATCATTCGATCACCTTATTGAAGCGTTCATCGTTGTGCAGCAGGTGATTCCTGAAGCAAAACTTGTTATCGTCGGAGACGGTGATGACAAGCCGCGGTTGATGGAATTGACAGCCCAGCTGGGATTACAGGACAGCATTACGTTTACCGGATTCGTCAGCGAAGAGGAAAAAGTTCGATTGCTCAATACCATGCATGTGGCGGTGAATACTTCGGCAAAAGAAGGATGGGGATTAACGGCGATCGAAGCAAATGCATGCGGCACGCCGACAGTTTCCAGCAATGTGCAGGGATTGCGCGATGCAGTGATTGACGGAGAAACGGGTTTATTGTACGAATACGGCAACCGTGAACAGCTTGCCGAAAAGATCATTCTGATGCTGCGTGATGCACACCTGCGGGAACGGCTGACGCAGAATGCGCTTGTCCGTTCGCGGGAATTCGATTGGCAAACTGGTGCGGAAACAACGATGGAAGTGATTGAACGGGTGGTTCATGAAAGAAAAAATCGCTGAGAATTTTCTTTGGGTAGTTTCTCGTGCCCAAGCTCTTCTTGGGAACGAGATGAAACAATCAATACCAAGAATTAGGTATTTTTCCATTGTCGGAACGGACGCCAGTCCGTTCCAAGTGGATGTTACATTTTTCTGAATACCGCGTGTTTTAAAATGCGATTGTTTTCTTTCACTCCCAAGCACTGCTTGAGTGCGCCATTATGATGAAACTCCGTTTCATACTCAATTTCTCCAATCTGTTTTCATTCTAAGTGCGAAGCAGGACTTCGCTTCTAGTACGTTCCCCAAAAGAGTTTGGGAACGAGATGAAAAAGCTAAAAAAAGTTATGTCATGCCAGCGAAAGCTGGCATCCATCCTAAAAAATAACAAAAAAAACGTGGATTCCGGCTTCCGCCGGAATGACAAGATTTGGTTCTCGTTCCAAAGCTCTACTTTGAAACCGATCGTATTCGAGACTATATTTCTTGTTTAAATTCTCCGATCTGTTTTTCGTTCTGTGTGTGAAGCGGAACTTCGTTTATAGTACGTTCCCAAAGGAGTTTGGGAACGAGATGAAATTTAAATTTCGTTATTAATTAGGTGCACCTTGAACCACAACATATACCTGTGAAGAAACTTCGGTCGGAAGAAATATCTTCCCCGATGAAGTCTTTATCATTGCTTGCTGATTTCCAAAATGGGCATCATCATTCGGCAATCCCGGCATCACAATTTTTTGGAAATTATCGCCATTCCAATGATAGAAATTAAACCGTGTTCCGAATATCCAAAAATCGTTTGGTGAATAAAATATTATCCTTCCGGCAGTTCTACCAAGACTCCGTAATGGCAGCCCAAGTTCAGAAAGATTTGTTATTCTATATTCCAACGATTGTCCTTTTGATTCAAGCAGAAATGATTCCCACCCAATAAGATATATTTTTAGTGAATCGGTAATTGAACAACGGGAAACCGCCACATCATACATGCTATTATCAGTATTGTACAATTTCACAGGTGTTCCTGTTGTATCTTTGCTATCATACAATTTTAACCATTGCCCACCAAAATACCTCCAGTATTGTTGAAAATATTCACCCGTAGACAATGAAATGACGGATCGAGCATAGATCTCATTTTTTGATAATCCAACAATTTTTGTAAAATTAAATTCCGTCGGCGCTTTTTGATATACCCACTCAGCCGTATAGCCATCTTTTGTATAGACCATTCCGTTATCTCCAACGGTAATGAAATATCCTTTGCCGTCAGTCCACACAGAGCGAAGCTCACCTTTAGATTGAAATTGAACCGTATTCCATTTTTTTGTTGAGTTTTCAAATTCGGTTACAGCAGCTAATACACCTTCGGGCATACCACGCCATCCAACTCCAACCATAAAATGATCATCGCCAGTTAAATCATTAGCCTTCATAAGAATATCAAGGAAATCAATTTGCTCATTCCACGTTTTCCCATCCCAATGCAAACCGACATAACTTGTATTTTGTCCATTGATAATAGGGCCGTGCATATCTCCCACAACCCAAGCGTCGGAGTCAGAGAATGCGTGGCTTCCACCGAGTAACGATGGCCACCATGCTATTGTGTCCAATCTCCAAGTAAAATTTCGATTGCCTGCCGGATACTCGCAGTTTGTTGGTGTCGGAGGAATCACTATCGGAGGCACATCATCAGGACAACCAAGGTTGATTAACGCAAAGAAAGCGAAAATTGTTGTCAGTAAGAGATGTGTGGATATTTTCATTATGCAGCCTTAGCAGGTATTATTTTTTTATTCAATCACCGATTCGGAACCGATAGATGTTATCAATAAAAATGTGTCTATTGGCCAATTAAAATATTTTCTCATTCCCACGCTCTGCTTGGGAACGAGATGAAGAATTAGGAATCAAGTAAAATACGTAGATTTCGCAAAGTGTCAACTCAGATTATTCTCTTGCTTGCAAGTATTGGTCGAAGGAATCACTTTTGCGGCACGATCCTGGCAGACATCTTGACCACGATTCCCTGCAACCTCGTATCAAACAGTACTCATGAGATTGCTACGGTCATTTCACTCCATCGCCCCAAGAGGACCCTTAGGGGAAATGACCATTTTTTTTTGAGACACCTATTACTTGTTTCTGGCCAATTCCTTCACTACTTTTCCTCCAGATTTTTTTTGTGAGAATTACTATGAACTACAAACTCCTCGGGAAAAGCGGTTTGCGTGTTTCGGAACTCTGTCTCGGAACGATGACTTTCGGCGAAGAATGGGGTTGGGGCGCCTCGGTGGACGAATGCAGGAAAATGTATGATGCGTTCGTGAAAGAAGGGGGAAACTTCATTGATACGGCAAATCGATATACGGAAGGGACTTCCGAAAAGATCATCGGCGACCTGATCTGTCACGACAGGGAGAATATTGTTCTTGCAACGAAGTATTCTCTGAAGATGAAACAGGGTGATCCGAACTGGAGCGGCAATCACCGCAAAAATATGGTCCAGTCCCTGCACCACAGTCTGAAACGGTTAAAAACTGATTACATCGATCTCTATTATGTGCACGCGTGGGACTTCACCACCGGCGTTGACGAAGTACTTCGCTCGTTGGACGATGCGGTTCGCCAGGGAAAGATTCTGCACATCGGCATTTCGGATACTCCGGCGTGGCTGGTATCGCAGATGAATACGATCGCAGAGCTGCGAGGATGGACTTCGTTTGCGGGACTGCAGGTGGAGTACAGCTTGGTGGAGCGGACACCGGAACGGGAATTGCTGCCGATGGCCCGTGCATTCGACATGGCAGTGCTGCCGTGGTCCCCGCTTGGTTCCGGGGTGCTGACGGGAAAATTTTCCGGCGGGAAACATCAGGAGAAGACGAGGATTAAAGAGGGGAGCAGAAGATTGTCCGAACGGAATTTAATGATTGCGGAGACCGCATCGGCTATTGCCGCAGAACTGAACGTTTCGCCGGCACAGACCGCGCTTGCGTGGCTGCTGCATCGGCCCGGAGTGAATATTCCCATTATCGGAGGAAGGAACGAAGCACAGATCAAGGATAATCTAAACAGTGTGAAAGTGAAACTCTCCGCAGATCAGTTGAAACGATTGGACGAGATCAGTGCGATAGAGCTCGGTTTTCCGCATGATTTCCTGAATGCGAAAAATACCAATGACCTTCTTTTCGGCGGCACGTACGAGAAGATCAGGAATCACAGACTGAAATAAGTTTTGAATGCAAATCAAGTGAGTCATCCTGAGCATGTCGAAGGATGATAACTCACAATACTAGCGCGAGAAATCATCTATGGCGAAAAAACTAACTTCCAACAAAGACTTGAAATCATTATCCCTTCTCGGAAAGGATGCCGCTCCGCAAAAAAAACTGGAAGTATTTCCCAATCACCATGCTGACCGCAATTACACCGTAACATTGACTACCGAAGAATTTACAACGCTCGGACCGGTGAACCGTCAGCCCGATTTTGCCACGCTGCAGATCGAATATGTGCCGGACAAACTGATTATTGAATCAAAATCGCTCAAACTCTATTTACAATCCTTCCGCAACGAAGAGACATTTTACGAACATGTAGTGAATGTTATTCTTGATGATCTCGTTGCGGTATTGAAACCGCGCCGCTGCACGGTGACTGCGGCGTATGCAGTCCGCGGCGGGATTGCGATGACGGTTGAAACGGAGTTCAGACGGAAATGAATCTGATTGACATCTTTCTGCCTCTTATCGACCTGATCCTGAAAACGGTGTTGTATGTAGTCGTTATCAGGATGCGAAAACTGGAGGTGAGCATCAAAACCTGCACTATTTGTGCAGGCGCCTCAATTCTGACCGGGATGGTTCCGTTTCCCGAAGCGCTGCATTTGATGCTGACGATTGTCATCGCCGGATTCCTGATAATGAAAGATGCCGATGTGGATTTCTTTCCGGACGGCGTGGTGATTCCGTTTGTTGTGGAGATCGGCGGGGCATTTCTCTTGAGGTTCGCTCTGGTTCCACTTATCCAGAGTCTGTAAAATTAAGAACGAGAAAGTTTTTCAATGATTGCTGCATGTTGTGGAAACTGCAGAAGTAATAACTCTTTTTTTGCCAGTTCAAAATCTTCAAAATCGAATCCCGGCGATACCACACAACCGACAAGGCTGTAACTGTTTTCCTTATCCACAGTCCCGCCAAACCAGCTGCCAAGCGGCACAACGGCATACGGCTGTTCTCCGTTCTCCATGTGTTTTCCGATATGCTGCTGCGTGTAGGTTCCATCCGGTGCGATGGAGTGGATTGACAACGCCGAACCGTCGATGTGAAACCACTGTTCATCCGACCGCAAGCGGTGTAGCGATGAAATGTCGCCGCTCTCCAGCAGATAATAGATTGCGGTTGAGTAAGACCGTCCTCCGCTGTACCGAATCGGAAGATTCAATTGAGGAATCACTCCTTCAGCACGGTAAATCTCTTTATAATATCCCCCCTCCGGGTGAGGGAGCAAGTGTAATGATTCGATCCAGTCTTTACTCTGCATAAATGATGAATTATGAACGATGAATGTTATTCTTGGACGAGATAATAATGCTGCGTACTAATTTCAGTATCTCATTAGCATCGGATGAAATAGAATTATATTCTGTTTCCGAAAGGTAATTCGTTTCTTTTAATAATTCTAACCAGTACAGCGATTCATCTGTTTCTTTTTGAGCTATACTCATTTTATGAATGAAGTCAGCTTTGCTTTCGGCATTGTCTGCTTCTCGTATATTTGCCCCTATTGACGTACCAGAGCGCAGCAATTGTTTGCTTAACACGAACTCTTTTTGATGATCAACAAGATATTTGTACATCGTGACGATTTTAATCGCAAATGCAAAACTTTTAGTCCTTACAATATTATCTTTTGCCATAATTGTTCATCATTCATCATTTATCATTCATCGTTTTTTACACCGCTCCAATCACAACATTAATCGCCGTGGTGTTGACAATATCTTCCACCGAACACCCGCGCGAAAGATCAAACGCCGGTTTTTTCAGCCCTTGCACGATCGGTCCGATTGCTTCGGCGCCGCCGAGACGCTGTCCCAATTTGTAGCCGATATTGCCGGCATCGAGATCGGGAAAGACAAGCACATTCGCCGTGCCGGCAACGTTGCTGCCGGGAGCTTTTGACGCACCGACTTTTGGAACGATAGCCGCATCCAACTGCATTTCGCCGTCCAGTTTCAAGGCAGGACGTTTTTGTTGTGCCAGTGCCGTTGCTTTCACCACTTTCTCAACGTGCGGATGGTTTGCACTTCCTTTTGTGGAGAAGGAGAGCATTGCCACGCGCGGTTCTTCGCCGGTCAGTTTTGCGTGATTCTCTGCTGTTGTTAATGCAATGTCCGCTAACTGTTCTGCAGTCGGATCCGGAACAACAGCACAATCGGCAAAGGAGTATAATTGATTCGGGAACACCATCATAAAGAAACTGGAGACAACTGAGATTCCTTCCTTCATTCCAATCACTTGAATACCGGCGCGCATCACATCGCCGGTGGTAGAAAGAGAACCGGCAACGCTGCCGTCTGCCAATCCTTCGCGGACCATCATTGCGCCGAAAAAGAGCGGCTTCTTCATCGTCTCGGTTGCTTCATTCGGTTGGATTCCTTTCGCTTTACGTAATTCGAAGAATTTATCAGAGAATGATTGTAACAGTTCGGACTTTTCCGGATCGATGATCTTGATGTTGGACAATGATACATTCTCTTCTTTTGCTTTTGCCTGTATTGCCGATTCGCTGCCGATCAGGATCGGAGTGGCGATCCCTTCATCTGTTAAAATGCGCGCTGCTTTCATTGCGCGGGGATCGATGGCGTCCGGAAGGACGATAGTTTTCTTTAATTGTTTGGCTTTCATGCGGACTTCGGAAATGAAATTCTGAGGATTCATACTTTGCCTGTTTGGATAAAGGTTGGGTGATTGTTGAATTGCTGGTAAAATATACGGAGATTTCGGATGAAAATAATTATTGAAATTCGTACTGTTTTTAATTTACTGTCTGTTCGTATATTTCAGTGTGATGAAAATCGATAGTAAACGTTTGCTCCCGCTAATTCCCGCTGTGCTCTTCTTCCATAATCTTGAAGAAGCGCTCACCATGCCACATTGGCTCGCAGCACATCTGCCGGAGCTTCAGGAAAAGGTTCCACTCTTCAGATCGCTGGAATTTTCCCGCACGCAAATATTCATTTCTCTGATACTTGTAACCGTCGTCCCGTTGATCATTACCATCTTGTGTCTACGCGGTGAGCAGACACGCCGAAAAATCTCTGTTTTGCTGACACTGCAGTCGATTATTTTCTGGAATGCATTAATGCCACACATCAGCGGCATTTTCGTCCTAGGAATGTACAATCCCGGCACAGTTACTGCTGTTGCCGGTAATGTTCCGTTTTCAATCCTCCTTTTCTATTTGCTCTGGAAGGAACAGACAATCGAAACTCGGGTTCTCATGCATGCATTGATCGATGGATTGTTTCTCTATCTTCCCGCTGTGTATCTGAACCACCTTCTGGCACACCGAATTGCATCGTTACTTTGATCTTTTGTACCTCCCACAGATACCCTAAATTCATCAAAATTCGATGTTTGTAATCTGTGGATAACTTTGTCTTTATGCTTTTGTCTTCCACAAGAGAGAAGAAAAAAAGCTGACAAAAAGGCAAATACTCTATTCTTAAAATCGCTTAATCTAAAGTCTATTCAATTAAATTTAGTTAATAAAAGGACTTTCCATTGTCCAAATGTCAGTCTTGCGGTATATTTGTATCGCATGGAAGTTGAAAAAAATAAAAAAGTGTATGTGGAAACCTACGGATGCCAGATGAATATGGCAGACACAGAGGTTGTCCTAAGTGTAGTTGATAAAATCGGTTACAAAGTCACCTCAGACGCCGCTCTTGCAGATCTGATTTTGGTGAATACCTGCAGCGTGCGGGACAACGCTGAACAAAGAGCACATCAACGTGTTTCTGAATTGAAGGAACATAAACGTAGGAATCCCGATGTACTGATTGGCGTGCTGGGTTGCATGGCCGAACGATTGCGTACCACTCTGGTAGAGAAGAATAATCTTGTTGACCTTGTAGTTGGTCCCGATGAATACCGAAAACTACCGAAACTGATTGATGATGCGTATGCTGGTCAGCGAGGAATCGCGGTAAAACTTTCCCGTGTCGAGAATTATGATGATATCACCCCGCTTCGCACGGAAGGGATCAGCGCTTGGTTGTCTGTGATGCGCGGTTGCGATAAATTTTGCACGTTTTGCGTCGTTCCGTTTACCCGGGGTCGCGAACGGAGCCGCAGTTTGAAGAGCATAATGGAAGAAGTTCGGAACTTGAGCGAACAGGGATTCAAAGAGGTGTCGTTGCTCGGACAAAACGTGAATTCTTATCACGACGGCGAGAACGATTTTGCGGATCTGCTGAAATCGGTAGCAACAGTGGACAGTTCCATGCGTGTACGCTACACCACATCACACCCGCAGGATATGAGCGATAAGCTGATCGAGACGATTGCAACGCACAAGAACATTTGTAAATACGTCCATCTGCCGGTCCAGTCTGGTTCGGACCGCATACTCAAATTAATGAACCGGACGTACACGGTGGATCATTATCTGAATCTGCTGGCGAAGATCAAAACAGCAATGCCGGAAGCAAGTTTCTCTACGGATATCATCGCGGGATTCCCAACTGAGACAGAGCAAGATCATCAGATGACACTGGAAATCCTGAAGAATGTGCGGTACGACGGCGCATACATGTTCAAATATTCTCCGCGCGAAAATACCAGAGCATTCGACATGGGAGATGATGTCCCGGAAGAAATGAAAGTGGAACGGTTAAGCGAGATCATCGATGTGCAGAACGCGATTGCACTGGAGATTAATCAGTCTCTGATCGGAACAGAAGTGGAAGTATTGGTGGAACGGGACAGTTCCCGCTCTTCCGACGATTTGCTCGGCAGAACAGATACGAATAAAAAAACACTTTTCCCCCGGGAAGATGCTGCCGTTGGGGAATATCGAAGAGTGAAAATCGAACGTGCGAATGCACAAACACTGTTCGGGAAACTCGTTCCCGGAATCAATTAATACCGGCAAACAGACAATGAAGAAGACGATCACATATATTTTTCTAACAACTGTTGCAGCGGCAGGAATACTTACCGCGCAGTTGAGCGATCGAGATGTCCGTGAACGCCTTGATTTGATCCATTCCGGAAAACTTGAACAAGTGCGAATCGAGGTTGCAACGCTGATAAAACAATCTCCGAACGATCCTGCAGTCCGGTATTTGGATGCATATGTGACAGGGAACGGCGACCAGGCAGTGAAAAAATATCAGTCCATCGTTGACAATTTCCCTCAGAACGAATGGGCGGATGATGCTCTCTATAAAGTATATCAATATTATTACGCCGTCGGTTTATACAAAACTGCCGAAGCGAAAATGAACCAGTTGAATCAGCAATATCCGAATTCAATCTTTGCGAAAAATGAAGCAAAGCCGTCCGAAGTAGGCATCCAGCAGCCCGCTGTGGTATCCAAGCCAGTAACGGAAGAGAAAACAGAAACGCATCCGACTGCACCGGCAACAGTCACAGGAGCATTTATTGTTCAGGTGGGAGTGTATTCGCAGGAGACAAAAGCGTATGAACAAGCGCAGAATATCTCCACGGCGGTCGGTCGACAGGCAGTAGTTTTCTCCAAGCAGAGCGGCGAAAAAACAGTGTATGCAGTAGGATTTGATGGATTTGCGGATGAGCGCACGGCAAAAGTCTACGGCAGCGAACTGAAAGCGAAGTTTAATCTGGATTGGTTCGTGGTGAAACGGTGAACGGGGCGAAGGTGGACCAGGTTGTGAACAAGAAAGAGTTCCAGCAACAGTTCGGCATTGTCGGCGAGTCGCTTGAGATGCAAGAGCTGGTGCAGGTCGTTCAGCATGTGGCGCCGACTGATATTACGGTACTCATCACCGGGGAAAGCGGCGTGGGCAAGGAAGTGATTGCCCATGCGATCCACGGCGCAAGCCGGCGGTCGAAGAAAGCGATGGTCACGGTGAACTGCGGCGCGATTCCAGAAGGGATTATCGAATCCGAACTGTTCGGTCACGAGCGGGGTTCGTTTACCGGAGCCAGCAGCGAGCGAAAGGGATATTTCGAACTGGCAGACGGCGGGACGATCTTTTTGGACGAGATCGGCGAACTGCCGCTGGCAACGCAGGTGAAATTCTTACGGATTCTGGAGAACGGCGAATTCCTTCGTGTCGGTTCCTCCAATGCGCGAAAAGTGGATGTGCGGGTGATCGCTGCGACAAACAAGGATTTGGAACAGGAAGTGCGGAACGGGAATTTCCGACAGGATCTGTTCTACCGGCTTCGTTCAGTAAACGTGCGGATTCCGGCACTGCGGGAACGGAAAGAAGATATTCCGCTGCTCTTTGAAAAATTTGTGGAAGAGTTCTCCGCAAAGAACGGCATCAAGTTCGGCGGGATGACAACATCGGCGGCGGAAATATTGCAGAATTATTACTGGCACGGCAATGTGCGCGAACTGCGCAACGTGGTGGAGAGCATGCTGGTGCTGGAACGGGGAAAGCGGCTGGATGCGGAAGACATCAGGAAATATCTTCGTCTGCCGGCAGAAGAGCGGATGCTACCAATGATCGTGACGAAGCAGAACGATTTTGACGAACGGCAGCTGCTGTACCGTGCATTGATCGAACTGAAAAACGATATGCTTGAAGTGAAGAACCTGTTGAAAGGGGTGCTGGGTGCGGACGGAGCGGTAAAAGCGAATCAAAATAACGCAGTGCAGGAAAATCTTTCGTTGAATGAGATGGAGCGGAGAATGATCGAAACGGCGCTGAAGAAATTTCACAATAACCGCCGTCTGGCAGCGGATGAACTGCAGATCTCCGAACGGACACTGTACCGGAAAATCAAAGAATACGGATTATGAGAGTAACATTCCTTCTTTTTACGATCGTGTGTATACTCACTTTCGGCAGCTGCTACTCCTTCACCGGAGCATCGGTCGCGCCGCATTTGAAGACGGTAGCGATTCCGCTGTTCGAGGATGTGAGCGGATTCGGCGAACCGGGACTCCGGGAGAAGTTCACGCAGAAAGTGATCGAAATGTTCCGCAATGATAATAATCTGGAGATCGGCGAACGGTTGACGTCGGATTCGATCATTGAAGGAACGATCTCAACAGTTATCGATGCTCCGTCTGTTATCGGCGGGAACGACATCATTAAGACACGCAGAATCACGGTAACGGTGCATGCGACCTACACCGACATGAAATTACGGAAAAAGGTGTGGGAACGCGATTTTTCAAACTGGGGCGAATACACACAGGGACAGCAAGTACGCGACGTCGCGTTGAATGATGCGGTAAATAAAGTTGCAGAAGACATCCTGCTGGAAACAGTCTCGGGGTGGTAAAAAATAATGAATTGATTCATTGAATCATTGTAACATTGCAACAATGATCCGATGAATCGATGATACAATGGCAAAAGTTTTTAGAACTATAACTCCCACATAAACATATAACACTATGGAACAATTCATACTCATCGCTTACATCATCTGCCTGAGCATTCTCTTTATCTTCGGCGCCCACGGCTTTGTTATGATCTATCACTATTATCGCCATCGCAACGAGGTGGAAGGGGATCTGCAGCTAAATGATACGCCCATGGTCACCATACAGCTTCCGCTCTATAATGAGATGTATGTAGTGCGACGGCTTATCGATGCCTCCTGCGCGATCGACTATCCGAAGGACAGGCTCGAGATTCAGGTGCTGGATGATTCCACAGACGAAACAGTGGACCTCGTTGCCAGCATCGTACGCGAAAAACAGGCGCAGGGCTACAACATTATCCACGGCCACCGAACGAATCGGCAGGGATTTAAAGCAGGAGCATTGAAAGAAGGACTGAAAACTGCCAAAGGCGATTTCGTAGCAATCTTCGATGCAGACTTCATTCCGAAACCGGAATTTCTCAAGAAGACCATCCCATATTTCTTCGCCGATCAGAACATCGGCATGGTGCAGACACGCTGGGAACATTTGAACGGCGACTATTCGCTGATGACCCGCACACAGGCAATGGCGTTGGACGGACACTTTGTAATCGAACAGAATATCCGCAACAAGGCGGGATATTTCATCAACTTCAACGGGACCGGCGGCGTGTGGAGAAAAGCAACCATCATCGATGCCGGCAACTGGCAGAGCGATACATGAACGGAAGATCTCGATCTGAGCTATCGTGCACAATTGCTCGGATGGAAATTCAAGTTCCTGCGCGATGTAACGTCACCGGCAGAACTTCCGGCGGAGATCAACGCATTGAAATCGCAGCAGTTCCGCTGGACGAAGGGTGCTATCGAGACTGCACGGAAACTTCTTCCCATGGTCTGGAAGTCGAACATTCCGTTCCGTATCAAGTTCCACAGCACGTTCCATCTGACGAACAACATCGTGTTCCCGTTCATCATCCTTGCCAGTATTTTGAACGTGCCGCTCACGTTTATCAAGCACGGCGGACAATACAACGCGTATTTTGATTTCATGTCGGTCTTCGTGCTGGCATTTATCGGTTCGTTCCTGTTCTATCTCTATTCACAGAAGGACATCTACGTTGACTGGCGCAAACGAATCATGCTCTTCCCGGTGTTTATGGCGGGAAGCATGGGATTTGCCGTAAACAACAGCAAAGCGGTGTTGGAAGGATTATTCAAACGGAAAAGCGAGTTCGTCCGTACGCCGAAGTACGGTATCGAAGGGAAAAAACAGTCATGGAACGATAAGAAATATGTTCCGGTAAAATTCAGCTGGACGGTACTCGTTGAAATTGCCTTGGCACTTTACTGTTTATTCGGCGTCCTTTCATCGTTGTATTATCTGGAGATCGCTGCTGTTCCGTTCCAGCTTCTCTTCACGTTCGGATATGGTTTTGTAGCACTGATGTCCGTACAGCAGGCACTTGAAGCCCGCCGGATTAAGATGTCACAATTGAACCTTGCCGTCGAACCGTTGGCAATTTAGAAGATTGTTGTAAAGTAATTTATTGCATTAGCGCTGCGGCAAAAATTCGATTGTAGATTGTCGTTGCGAAAAGTCTCGGTGCATTGTATCGGGACGACAAAACAATTTTTGCTGAAGAACACATCGCACTTTTGCAAATCACAAATTAGTTAGCTATTTTAAGCCAGAGAAAATACTTTCCCTGGCTTTTTTATTATGGAATTAGAAGAGTTCGACATAGAGTTTCTTGCTCAAAAGATGTCCGAGGTTCCCCGTTCACCGTTGTTTGCGAGGCTTGCCGACCTATATCTTACCAAAGCGCAAAATGACGAAGCGATGAAACTGCTGGAAGAGGG
>JBAYJG010000030.1:0-18231 GCA_041665225.1 Bacteroidota bacterium | reverse complement strand
TGTTCAGGGATGTTATGGGTTTTGAGTTCTCTGCCAATGATATCAGAAACAGTCTCGGCCGGAGGTCGGAATCGGGTCATTTCATCGTATACTATCGTGCAGAGGATTATTCGGCAGAAGATATTCGGAGAATTAAAGCAGTTGCTGAGTATCACTATAGAAAAGTATCCGATGCGTTGAGTTTTCACAATGGTTCAACGGACAAGATCAGTGTTTACATTTATCCCGACAATACCTGGAAACAGCGGTATATCGGCACGGCAAATACCAATATTGCCAAACCCTGGAAAAGAGAAATCCATCTAACAACAGCGACATTCGCTACCACCTTTCGTCACGAACTGGTACACATTCTTGCCGCTGACTTCGGCATGCCGGTGATCAAGGCCAGTTTACGAATGGCGTTGAATGAGGGATTGGCTGTTGCTGTGGATTGGGAGGAGGGATTGTTCACGCCGCATCAATTTGCTGCAGCGATACAAAGAGAACATGGATTGGAAAATGTTCCGCAATTATTTAGTTATACAGGATTTGCAACACAGTCAAGCGGGTATGCATATATCGTAGCTGGATCATTTTCGCGGTATTTACTTGACCGATATGGAATCCACCGGTTTCGCCGCGTTTTCCCCGACGGGAATTTCATGGGCACCTTCGGTGAATCACTGGAAAGCCTTGTAAAGGACTGGAAGGCATTTCTGAAAACCGTCGATGCTTCGGATATTCCTCCGGAAACGATTCAATCGATTTTCTTCCAGCCATCCATCTTTTATAAAACCTGTGCCCGCGAAGTGGCTGAACGGTCTCAGCGGGCTGTTCAGGCGATCCGCATGAAGGATTATCGATTGGCAGAAAATGAATTCAAGGCGTCTTATAAAAATGCTCCAACAGCATATGCACTTCGCGGCCTCTTCCAATCGCTGAACTCGCAACATAGACCTGTCGACGTCATCCGCTCATTTTCTGCTCTTCCGGAACACTCGATGTTGAGATCAAATCCGGGCGTCCTCCTTTTGCTTGGCGATGCACAGTATCTTAACGGTGCACCGGCGGCGGCAAAGGACATTTACCGCCTAGTCTGGCAGATGAATTATTCCGAAGCATTTATCGAAGCATCTACCGTGCGATTACAGAGTGTCGAGGATCATATTGATCCTAGCACGTTTCATGCACTTTATTACGGCGGCCTGGAAGATTCTGCTAAAGCGACACTCGTTCGGAATTTACTGGCCCATCACGGTGATGCGGCAGTACTGCAATATTATTACACCGTGTTTTCAAGGGATAGTGTCGATCCCACACGATTCCGGGATGCAATGCCAGCTGCTAAATTCGTTTCGCGAGACATTTCGTACTTTGTGAATGTCCGCTTGGCAGATCG
Organism: Bacteroidota bacterium; assembly: GCA_041665225.1. Lineage (GTDB taxonomy): Bacteria > Bacteroidota > Ignavibacteria > UBA10030 > UBA8401 > UBA8401. The sequence continues at coordinate 16,850 of JBAYJG010000030.1, read as the reverse complement.
GCTCTTTTCACAGAATCATTTTGAAGAGGCAAAAGGATTCTATTGGCTGGCCAAGAATGGTACTCCGACACCGGCGTTGACGGAATACCTTGATGATCGGATTGAATTGTGTGATTTTGTCGTCATGGAAATGCAATGAATCGTTTTATTTTATTGATACCAGTCTTCCTGGCCGGATGCGGTGCTGGGTATGACGCAATGGTGGAATGTTATTCGACGGATCAATTCAAAAAACAATCTTCTCCGTCATTTCAATCGTATGTCATGAATGTGCAGTCAAACGGACAAAGCAGGGCAGACGTGTATATCCAGATGCCCTACAATCATTTGCGTTTTGAAAAAACGACGGAAGGATTCAAAGGATCCTATACGATGGCGTTCATTCTCCGCACTCATCAGCAAATAATAGCCCAAACCAAAGAGGTAGATCGTTCGATCATGGTGCAGACGTATGATGAAACGGTTTCTCCGCGATTCGATTTCCATTTTCAATCGTTCGTCATTCCGCCCGGCACCTATACTCTTGAAATGGTTGTTACTGATAATCTTTCTCATCTCAAGTACCATGACAGATCCAAATTTACCGCGATCGATTTTTCAACAACTGATCCTTCCGCCAGTTCTATCTTATATCTCGATACGCTGGTCACTGATGAAAGAGGGATTGCACTTCGTCCTGTGCTTCCATCGTCGTTCTCGCAGCTTGACGAGTCTGTCGGTATGTTCCAGGAATTATATCATCTTCTTCCCGGCGACACGATCGGAATTGCCGTATCGTATTTCCGCCCTTTAGAGCTAAAGAGAGAGAAAAAGGATTTTTCTTTTTTGTTGCCGCCGTACAGAAGTACTGCTGATAAGTGCGGGGAGCCATATGATTCACTATACTTTAGGAAAGATTCAACATTGGTTGCATCACGCCTGGGGACACTTCAAGTATTCCAATTTTATCCACTTCCGTTGTCCGGCAGTACGCACATAACAAGAACTCTTACTTTTCGGAGAAACGGTTCAACCGACTCAATAACAATCGGAAGAAATGTCTTTTGCAGAGAAAAGAGATATCGATCGACACTTTCGTACGAAGAAATCATTGCTGCGATGCGATATATCGTCCGTGAAGAAGAATATGATTCGTTGGTAACGGGAACCGGCCTGGATCGAAACAGGCGCCTTATTCAATTTTGGGATCGACGGGGAGGGGACGAACAACGACGCGAATTCGAACGAAGGGTTGTAGAAGCGAACTCCCTTTTCACAACATGTGTGGATGGTTCACAAACTGCAATGGGGATTGTGTATATTGTATGCGGAATCCCGGATGCCGTAGACTGCAGAGGATCATTCGATGAAACATGGTTATATACGATCGGTGACAGAGCTTTTTCTCTACAATTTCGCAGGGAAAATGAGCAGATCCAGAATTATGAACTTATTCCATTCTCGGTCAGTGATACACTCTGGCAATATTTTGTTAACCGTTGGAGAAGGATACAATGACGTTTAAAAGAATTCTCCTGACCAGAATGAAATATATCGGTGATGTAGTATTGACAACGCCGATCATCCGGTCCCTGCGGGAAACTTTTCCCGATTCCCATATTGCGTACCTCGGTGATGCAAAAGCAGTTTCCCTTCTGGAATATAATCCATTTCTCAATGAAATTATACCGTTCGATTTTTCCCGGGATTCCGCGGTGTATCAATTGAAGATGTACTGGAAGATGTTTACAGGAGGATATGATTTGACAATCGATCTCTACAGTAATCCACGCAGTGCATTGATGACGTTTGCCACCAGAGCGAAGGTACGCATTGGCGGCGATACGCGAGGGAGGGGAAATCTCTACACGATAAAGATCGGTGACGACGGAACGCTCAAATCAGCGATCGTACACCACTATCAATCATTGAAGCCACTCGGGATTGAACCGAAATACGCAAAAACAGAGATTTATTTAACTGATAATGAACGGTCAGCAGCAAAGGAGTTGTTGGCTTCACTTGGTGTTAATACGAGCAAACGCATTGTGGCCATACATCCCGGGGCGACATGGCCGAACAAGATATGGTTGAAAGAGTATTTTTCATCCTTACTCAGTCGTATGATTGCTGAAACTGATTGCGAAATTATTTTGAGTCCGGGCCCCAAAGACAGTGAATTGATTGATTTCATTTTACGAAATCATGCGGCTCGCGTCAGGTCACTGCCGCTGCTTCCGGTGCGCACACTTGCAGCGATATTATCGCAATGCTCCGTATTCGTCTCGAATGATTGCGGACCAATGCATATTGGCGTTGCAGTCGGTGCTAAAACTATCGGCATTTTTGGTCCGGAACCAACAGAGATCTGGTTCCCGTATGACAGAAAAGACGGACACCTTCCTTTGTTCAAAAAAATACCTTGTTCTCCGTGCCGGACGACGAATTGTTTCCGTCAGGGCGATGACTATCTGGAATGTATGAAATTGATCACCGTTGACGAGGTGTATTCTGCAGTGAAAGAACGGTTGTAAATGGCATATCCTTCCAAACAAACACCACAAACTCCGCAAGAGACATTCCGTGCCCTTCTTCAACGGATCATTTACTATAACAATGAAAATGCCTACTTGATTGGTGCATTTGAAAGCGGCGGTAAGAGTTTCACTGCGGTGGGGTATCTTCATGACCCACGTGATGGAGAAGAATATTCTCTTACCGGAAATTGGACAAATCACGCAAAATACGGGAAACAATTCGCGATATCCTCGTATGAGATTCACCTGCCCGAATCGGAAGTCGGTATTGAGCAATATCTTGCCTCAGGCTTGATCAAAGGGATCGGACCGTCCCTGGCCGAACGGATCGTTGATACATTCGGTAAACAGACGCTGGACGTTCTCAATCACCATCCGGAAAAGCTATTGCAGGTGGAAGGAATCGGACAGAAGAAATACGCCGCTATTTCCACTGCGCTTTCTGCAATGAAGGAGATGCAGGAAACCATGGTGTTTTTGAAATCTCATGGGATCACCACCGGTACCGCAATTCGGCTGTATAAATCGTACGGCAACATTGTTCGGGAGATTCTGCGAACCAATCCGTATCAGATTATCGATGATGTCTCCGGAATCGGTTTTCAGACTGCGGATGAGATTGCAAAAAGAATGGGAGTCAAGGAAGAAAGCATATATCGGCTGACGGCCGGTGTACGCTATGTGCTGGATGATGCATGCAGAGCGGGCGGACACTGTTTCCTTCCCAGCGATGAACTTGCTGAGCGGGCTGCGGCCCTCTTATATGTCGATGAAGCAAAAGTAGTTCGGGCGATCGCGTCTGCAGTAGAGACAGGATATTTGATGACGGAGGGAGATGCGATCTTCCCGTTAAAATTGCATGATGCAGAAGTACAGTCGGCGAGAAAAATTGCCGACTTGTTGAAGAAGGGGGAACGTCCGCTCGATCAAAAAAAATTATATTCCGCATTGCAGCATATTGAGCGGCGACATGGATTGGTCTTTGATGAAAAACAGCGGTTGGCGGTGATTAGCGCAGTCCTGCATCCGGTGACGATCCTGACCGGCGGACCGGGGACTGGCAAGACCTTGTGTGTGAACGGAATGATCGAACTGGCGGATGAATTGGGAATGCGATATATCCTGTGCGCACCCACCGGACGTGCGGCAAAACGATTGTCGGAAGTGAGTGAGAGAGAAGCAAAAACAATTCACCGCATTTTGGAATTTGATCCAAACAGCGGCGCATTCCGCAGAAATAGTGAAGATCCGATCGAAGCGGATATTGTTATCGTGGATGAGGTTTCTATGGTCGATATCCAGCTCTTCGCATCGCTGCTAGATGCAATCACACCGGAAACTCAATTGGTGCTTGTCGGTGACGTAGACCAGCTTCCGTCTGTCGGTCCGGGACAAGTATTGCGCGACTTGATCGAATCCGGCTCTCTTTCAATCATCCGGCTGGAAACAATCTTCCGTCAGTCGGAGCGAAGTTCAATCATTTCCAATTCACATACGATTAATCACGGTGGAGAGCCGGAATTCGCGGAGGATTTCCAATTCATCGAGGCGCAAGCTCCTGAAGCGATTCAGTCCCATATTGTGGGATTATGTTCTACCGTACTGCCGCAAAACTTTCAATATAACCCACTATCCGATATTCAGGTGCTCTCTCCGATGAACAACACGCTCTGCGGGGTGAAGGAACTCAATAAAAAATTACAACATGTTCTGAATGGAAAATCGTCCGTCTGCTGGCAGGGGAGCGAACGGAAATTCCTGTTGAATGATAAAGTGATGCAGCTCAGGAATAATTATGAAAAAGAGGTGTATAACGGCGACATGGGGAAGATCATCGGGTACGATAAAGAGGATGGGAAACTGTTCATAACTTTCTACGGCAAACAGATAGAGTATTCTTTTGATGATCTGGACCAGCTTGTACTGGCGTATGCTACCACAATCCATAAAAGTCAGGGAAATGAGTTTAATGCGGTTGTGATCCCCCTGACGATGTCCCATTTTATCATGCTCCAGCGGAATCTGCTTTATACTGCCGTAACAAGGGCAAAACAACGAATATTCCTTGTCGGACAACGGAAAGCGCTTGCGATGGCTATTCATAATGCAGATACGCGTCTTCGGAACACCCGGCTGATGAAACGATTAAAGACATTGGTCTGATCTTTAAACTAGTGAAGCCGATCGTAGAAGGAAGCATCACAATATCTGGTCCCTGCAAGGGTTTTTCACTTTCCTTCAACATATTAGGTTCTTATATTTCACCGTATTTTATTTGATCTGATTGAGGTGTCACATGAAACAACTTTATTCACCGTGGCGTTCAAAATATATTGCTGCATTTAAAGATGAAAAGCCACGGAAAGGGGAATCGCTGTTCAGCAGGATGATCCGACAGAACAATGATATAAAAAATCTCATCGTGGTCCGGAAACGCCATTGTTTTGTGATGATGAACTTATACCCGTATAATAGCGGTCATGTTATGATCGTTCCATATAAACAAACCTCTACGCTGAGCGACCTTACAGCGGAAGAAAATCTGGAAATTATGGAGACGACATCCGAAATAATTACTGCACTGACCAAAGTAATGAAACCTCATGGTTTCAATTTTGGTGCAAACCTGGGAAGAGTGGCCGGTGCCGGAATCGATGATCATATCCATTTCCATGTCGTTCCGCGCTGGAACGGCGATACGAACTTCATGCCGACATTAGGGGATGTAAAAGTGGTATCCGAAGATATCAAGGCAACGTTTAAAAAACTCAGAGCAGCGCTTCAACCCAATAAATCAAAAAGGAAATAATGCGTACACTCATTTGTTTCTGTATTGTTGCCCGGTTTGTTTCAGTATCAGCTCAATCAGCTCATACTGAGATCGCCGTACAATTGAAGGATAAAGGCCTGCAAGAACTCTCCGCATATGAAATGCTGAAGGATTTGACAGGGAATGTCGGACACCGGCTGAGCGGATCCGCCGGGTACGACAAAGCGGTCGCCTGGGGCAAAGAGTCGTTAGAGAAGGCGGGAGCGGATTCAGTGTGGTTGGAACCAGTGATGGTGCCGCATTGGGTCCGCGGGAACATTGAACGTGCTTTTGTGCAGACGACACGAGGCAAACAAGAGTTAACTATTTGTGCATTAGGGGGTACTATTGGCACTGGAAAGCAAGGGATCAGGGGCGGTGTGATAGAAGTTCGATCATTTGATGAATTAAAGAATCGTGCGAGCCAGGCGAAAGGGAAAATCATTTTCTTTAACCGCCCGTTTGACAAAACAAAGGTGAATACCGGTGAAGCATATGGTGGAGCTGTGAATCAGCGTTCGAATGGCGCTATTGAGGCTGCAAAAGTCGGGGCTATTGGAGTTTTGGTCCGTTCCATGACTAATGTAATTGATGATGTGCCCCATACCGGAGCAATGGGATATGCAGATTCCATTCCGAAAATACCAGCTGCCGCCATCAGTACGCTCGATGCAAATATGCTAAGCGATCTCATCAGGGATGAAGGGTCTGTAACGGTCTCCATTGAATTAAGTGCAAAAAAATATGATGACGTACCGTCATTCAATGTGATAGGTGAAATCCGCGGGACAGATCATCCGGAAGAAATTGTGCTCGTCGGCGGACATCTCGATTCGTGGGATAAAGGGACGGGTGCTCACGATGACGGAAGCGGCGTTGTTCAGAGTATAGAAGTAATTCGATTGCTACACTCACTTCCATCTAGATCAAAGAGAACCATACGGACGATATTGTTTGCCAACGAAGAAAATGGATTAAGGGGTGGAAAGGCGTATGCAGCACGTTTGGAAAATGTCAAAGAAAAACATCTTGCTGCTATCGAAAGTGATGCTGGCGGATTTCTTCCCCGGGCATTTGGTGTCTCTGCGGATTCATTGACATTTGAAAAGATCTCAGCATATTTGCAGCTTCTTTCTGTGGCCGGAATCGATAAGATAGAGAAGGGCGGCGGTGGCGCAGATATCAGTCAGTTAAAGAAATTTGGAACGGCAATGATCGGTTTGGATCCGAAGGCACAACGATATTTTGATTACCATCATTCCGATCATGATACGATCGACAAGGTTCATCCGCGGGAATTGGAATTAGGTGCTATTGCTATGTCAATTCTCGCGTGGGCAATTGCACAAGACGGATTGTAATAAGGTCTAGTCACAATCAAATAAGGGTGGATTTCTCCGCCCTTTTCTTTTTAAATAGGACAAATTTCTCTTGACAATATATAACTAATTAGTTATATTATAGTTAGTTAATAAATAATTAAAACTATATGAAAACAACGCAAAAATACGGTAAAAACGCTGATTTGGCTATTTCTATGTGGGTAAAACTAGCAAGAGCTACCGACACAATGGCCATGTTGACTCAAAAAGATATCGCCGATTATAACATAACGGCGACTCAATTTGGTATCATCGAAATGCTAGGGCACTTGGGTCCGATGAAGATCGGAGAGATGTGCTCTAAAAAGCTCACGACCGGTGGGAACATGACTGTTGTGATCGATAATCTGGAGAAGCAAGGATTGGTTGAGAGAATCAAAGATCAGTCAGACCGTCGTGCGTATAACGTCCGGTTAACGGAGAAAGGGAACAGTAAATTCACCGAGATGTTTCCGAAACACGCCCATCACGTAGAAAACCTTGTCTGGTCAGCGTTGAATGAACAAGAAATCAATACATTGTCAGAACTTTTGAAAAAACTTGGATGTTCTCTAAAAGCAAAACTCTAATATGTAGCTAGGCAATAATATTATCCACTAAGTAACAATTATTAACAACTAATACAGGACCCCCGCACTATGAAACAGATTTACGCACTCGCACTTGCACTCATGCTCACGATTTCAACGACTTCCTCGCAATCAAAGTGGAAAGTCGATAAGTCACATACTATGATCAATTTTTCAGTCGCACACATGGTTATTTCAGAAGTGACAGGACAATTCAAAGATTTTGATGCAACGCTGGAATCGTCGAATGATGATTTTACTAATGCGAAGATCAGTGTGCTGATCAAAGCAAAAAGCATTGATACTGGTACGCCGAGTCGGGATAACCATCTTCGCAGTGCAGATTTCTTCAACGCAGATGTAGATAGCAATATCACATTTGTCAGTTCAAAAATCGAAAAGACAGGAAATGATACGTACAAGATTCATGGTATCTTAACAATGCACGGTGTAGCAAATGAAGTTGTTCTTGATACCAAATATAAAGGGAAAGTCAAAGGAATGAGAGGCGCAGTGAGTGCTTTCAAAGCAAGCGCAAGTATTAACAGAAAAGATTGGGGCCTAACCTGGAATCGTACGATTGAATCAGGCGGTCTCGTAGTTGGCGAGAATGTTGATCTGACTATTTTCATAGAATTTGTCGAAGCAAATGCATAAGTCATCACTTAAAATAAAAAGGAAGAAGTACTATTATGTCTAACCCCACAATGAATACAGAAACAACCAACCTCCAAAAACAATGGAATATTGACGTCGCACATACTAATATAAACTTTGCCGTATCCCATATGGTCATTTCCGAAGTGACCGGGACCTTCAAAGAATTTAATGGGACTGTGCTTTCTACTAATGAAGATTTCAGCGATGCTCAAATCAATATTGCGATCAATGCAAAAAGCATTAATACAGAAAATGGCGACCGGGATAATCATCTCCGCAGTGCAGATTTCTTCGACGCAGAAAATCATCCTGAACTAACATTTAAGAGCACTCATATCGAAGTAAAGGGAAAGAATGCCCTACTGATTACCGGTGATCTGACGATGCGCGGTATCAGCAAACAAGTAGTTCTTGATGCAAAATTCAAAGGTCAGGCGATCAATCCCTGGGGACAGATCGTTGCCGCATTCAAAGCAACATCCACAATAAACCGAAAGGAATGGGGATTATCATGGAATGCAGCGTTAGAAGCAGGTGGATTCCTCGTCGGTGAAGAGATTGAATTGACGCTGAATGTTGAACTGAACCCTACAAAATAATGCAATCAATCACCTCGTACGTTGCGGTACGAGGTGATTGACATTAGAAAAGAATTGAGAAAGAACCATGGAACGCAGCATAGTAGGTATTCATCATATAACGGCAATGGCCGGTGACGCTCAGCAAAATGTTGATTTTTACGTGAACATCCTCGGTCTCCGTTTGGTCAAGAAATCGATCAATCAGGACGCACCCGATGTTTATCATTTGTATTATGGGGATGAGTCAGGGAGCCCGGGCACAGCAATTACCTTTTTCCCATTCGGAAGAGCTGCCCGCGGTACCCGAGGTGCGGGAGAAATTTCCCGGGTGGCATTTGCTGTTCCAACAGCGTCTCAAGGCTTCTGGATATCGCATCTATCAAAGAACGGTATCCACATTGATGGCCCCTCGCAGATATTCAATAATGATGTACTCTCAATTCTGGATCCTGACGGAATGGTAATCGATCTAGTGTTCAACGATCTGCCGGAATTGAAATATCCTTGGAAAAAGAGTGTTGTCCCTGTGGAACACGCGATAAAGCGATTTTACGGAGTGACAATGAGTCTAAACAAATCGGATGCTTCGGTGAAAGTGCTGCAGGGATTATTGGGTGCACGATTGTCGATGCAACAAGGCAACCGTCAGCGCTTTGTACTTGGTACCGGAAGTGATGAAGCTGCAATCGATATCATCGTTGATACTGCACTTCCACGTGCCCGCCAATCAGCCGGATCAGTCCATCACATTGCATGGCGCGTGAAGGATGATCAGGCACACGAAGAGTGGCAACGTGCGGTTGCAGACAGCAATTTGAACACCACAGAGATCATCGATCGGTTCTATTTTCATTCGATCTATTTTCGCGAACCAGGCGGAATTTTGTACGAGATCGCAACGGACCATCCCGGATTTACTGTTGATGAATCGCTTGAAGAACTTGGTTCGCAGTTAAAGTTGCCGCCCTGGTATGAACCGCAACGTCTGAAAATTGAACAGACATTGCCGCCGATCGTTATACCAGAATATTCGGAAACGCGATGAGACAAGTATCATTGCTTACAAAAGGAATAGCGCCGCATAATACACCGACACTGGTGATGACTGGCGACGATCTTCAGAAGGCATCGGCAGCATTGATTATGGTGCATGGCCGCGGCGCAACGGCAGAAGGCATTCTGGATTTATCACAATATTTTTTATTCGAAGGCGTTTCCTATATAGCGCCTCAAGCAGATGGCGGAACCTGGTATCCATATAGTTTTTTAGTGCCGATTGAACAGAATGAGCCCGGACTTACATCCGCACTTCAAAAGTTGACAGACGTTGTGGACTTCGTGGTGGAATCGGGAATTCCTGAAAACAGGGTCATGCTGTTAGGATTTTCGCAGGGAGCTTCGCTTTCGTTGGAATGGTCGGCGCGAAATGCCAGAGAACTCGCGGCTGTTTTTGCATTGAGTGGTGGAGTAATCGGTCCGCCGGGGACAAAACGGGAATATTCGGGCACGCTGAATGGGACAACCGTTTTTCTCGGCTGCAGCGATGTGGATTTTCATATCCCCAAAGAGCGTGTGGTTGAAAGTGCGAATGTGTTGAAGAATATGGGCGCAGAAGTGACGTTGCGATTGTATCCCAACTTGCCGCATACAGTGAATGACGATGAGATCTATTTTATCAATTCGTTTATAAAAAATCTTGTAGGAAAATAATGTATACGGTGTACCAATCCGAAGAACGAATGAACACATCGGGCGACTGGGGTACTTCGGCAGACATTTTTTTTGGCTCAGAAAAAGAAAAATACCTTGGATTCGGTAATCTTGTCCAGTTAACCCATACAACGCTCAATCCTGAAGGGGGAAACTCCGGAATGAAGCTCCATAGAAATATGGAACTGGTAGATATTATACTTTCCGGCTCCGTAGGATTTCAAGACAGTTTTGGAGGAACATCGACGTTTCCCGGAAATACTCTGCAAACGATTTCCGCAGGAAAGGGAATCTATCAGTTGGAATTCAATGCCGGTGAGAGTATTGCTGAAAAGCTGCAGATAGGATTTTTACCCAGTTCGTTAAATAAAAATCCACTGAAATCGAAGGCGTTATATGATTTGGAACAGCATAAGAATGCCCTGGTTGAACTTGTTTCGCCGCATAATCCTTCGTCTCTCACTCTCCGACAGCAGGCCGCTGTATTTCTGGGAACGTTTGATGCAGAGAAACATGTTGGCTATAGGGTAAATGACCCGTCTGTCGGTTTATTTATCTTTGTGATCAAAGGTGTCATGACAGTTCACAATCATATTCTCAGGCGGGGTGATTCTATTGGCATTCAGGAGGATGAACAGATCATGCTCCATACAGCTGAAGAATCTACAGTGCTCTTGATTGAAACATCAATGAACGATTAAAGGACGGAAATAATGAAGACATTCATGGTTGAAGTACGGTTACCCTATGATCCGCCAAAGGATTTTTTTGCGCTGATCCCGTCACAGCGTGCAATGGTGATAGACCTGTTAATGAAACGGAAATTTTTAAGCTATACCCTTGCAGCGGACCGTTCCAAAGTGTGGATCGTGATGGTTGCAGAAACTGAAACAGATGCGAGAACATTGCTTGCCTCACAACCAATGGATTCCTATTTCAGTTATTCGTTCACCGAGCTGATGTTCCATGATATGGCGGGGGCATTATTCCCCTCGGTATCGTTGAATTAGTTGCATGCGGAGAAGCGATTTTTTAAAGATGATGGCAGTCTTTCCCATGCTGGGAGGAACAATGAAATTACATGAATTAAAGAATATCACAGACGACCTGTCTGCGAGCGACCGGATGCCGCTATTATTTGTCGGTCATGGTAATCCGATGAATGCAATCGAGGAAAATCGATTTAGCACGGTGTGGAAGGAGGTCGGCGAACAGCTGCCCAGGCCGCAAGCCATCTTATCTATTTCGGCGCATTGGCTTACACGCGGCACGCGGGTTTTGGCAGTCGAACACCCCAAAACAATCCACGATTTTGGCGGTTTTCCAGAAGAATTGTTTGCACAGCAGTACCCAGCACCAGGCGCACCGGAACTTGCAAAGGAAACACAGAGATTATCCACTTCACACCATATCTCGCTGGATGATGATTGGGGATTTGATCATGGAACATGGAGTGTGCTCAAAAAGATGATCCCGAATGCCGATATTCCGGTGTTTCAATTGAGCATTGATTACAGCAAACCAATGGAATATCACTTTGCCCTTGCACAAGAGATCCAGTCACTGCGAAACAAGGGAGTTATGATCATCGGCAGCGGGAACATAGTCCACAATCTCCGGGTGGTGAATTTTAAACAGAACGCAAAGCCGTATGATTGGGCAATAGAATTCGATGCGAAGATCAAACAATGGTTGGAAAATGGGGACTCCAAATCCATTTTGGATTTCCAGAAACTCGGAGCCCTTTCCCAGCTTGCCCATCCTACGTATGACCATTTCCTGCCGTTGATGTATGTGCTGGGATTTCAGTATCAGAATGAAATACCTGCATTTTTTAACGACGATTTTGACATGAGTTCCGTTTCCATGCGATCGATAATCTATCAGTAATGTCCAGAAAATGAAGCAAAGTAGAGCCCGCGGTGCGGGCTTTTTTGTTGATTGAAATCCGAGAGAAATTGTCGTAGTTTCAATCTGACGAAGAGCCTACCCTATGAAACTAACACACGATATCTACAAAACCATCTTCTCTGAGTGGAATGATTACGCCTACATTGTCGATGGATCGACTGGCATCATTGAAATGAACGCAAAGGCAAAACGGAGGAAAATATCCAGTTCTGTATTGGTCGAGCTATTCTCGTTCGGGGGGAAGGAACATTTATCTTCGGCAATGAACGGGACGATTCAAGTATTCCGTTCCGATCTCTTTTTTTCTGCAGGTGACCATTGCTTTGCTGAAGTAACGGTTCTCCCGATTCCCTCATCCGAAACACAATTGTACCTTGTGGTAATAAAAGATATTACCGTTCAGCATGATAAAGATCTTGAATTGCTTCGTTTTTCAGAAGTGATTCATCGAACGGTGAATCCCATACAGATCACAAACACCGAAGGGAAAATGATCTATGTAAATCCCGCGTTCGAACATATCACCGGATATTTGCGTGAGGAATTGATCGGTCAGAATCCGAGTATCCTGAACAGTGGAAGACACGGCAAGGAATTTTGGAAAAAGGTTTGGATCAAAATCAATTCCGGCGAGCAGTGGGTTGGTCAGCTGCAAAATAAAAGAAAGAACGGTGAGTTGTTCCATTCGGAGTTGGTTATTTCTCCGATCATTGATGAAGATAAAAAAGTGATCGGCTTCCTCGGAGCGCACCGGGATATTACCGATCAGAAAATCTTGGAACGACAGGTGGTGCGGTCGCAAAAAATGGAAACATTCGGAACGCTTGCAGCAGGAATTGCCCATGAGGTTGGCAATCCTCTAACCTCCATCTCTTCATTGGTACAGGTGGTACAGCGCCAGTCCAATGACGATTTCGTACAGGAAAAACTGGAGTTGGTAAAGAATCAGATCAACCGGATTGCCAAGATTATCCGTGAACTCGTCGACTTCTCGCGTCCTTCTACGCACGAAGTAAAAGATGTTAGTGTCAATCTGGTGCTTCGCGAAGCAATCAATATCGTTCAGTACGGCAAAAAAGCCCGCTCCATTAAACTGAACGTTGCTCTGGAAGAAAATCTACCATTTGTCCATGCGGTTCATGATCAACTGTTACAGGTATTTTTGAACATTTTGATGAATGCCGTTGATGCAAGTATGGGAATTTCAGACTCGTCTATCTCAATTTTGACAAAACAATCGGACGAAAAGGTCGAAATTAGCATTACAGATAATGGCACGGGAATTGCCGAAAAGAATATCGGAAAGATATTCGATCCGTTTTTCACGACAAAAGAGGTAGGCAAAGGGACCGGTCTTGGTCTTTGGGTGAGCTTGGGAATCATCCGCAATTTTGGGGGAGATATCCATGTGGAAAGTGAAGAAGGAAAGAGTACAACATTTGTTGTCCGATTACCGATCAAAGGAATGTAAATGAAAAAGAAAATTCTTGTTGTTGATGATGAAGAGATCATTCGTGATTCCATCACCTTTGTGCTGGAAAAAGAAGGGTATTTCGTACGGAAAGCTGAGAACGGCGCTGTTGCGTTAAAAATGCTGAACGAAAATATGTTCGATTTGGTCATAACGGACATTGAAATGCCGGAATTGCGTGGACCGGACCTGATGGAAAAGATCTCGGAGCGATTTCCGCACACATTTGTCATCATGATTACGGCGTATGCATCCATTGAAACGGCAATTGCGGCAATCAGAAAAGGTGCCTATGATTATTTGCTGAAGCCGATTGAATTTGACGATCTGTTGTTCCGCATTAAAAAGCTATTCGAGTATAAAGAACTCGTCCTGGAAAACACAATGCTGCGCCAGGAAGTGAACAGGAAGTTCGATTTTTCATCTATCATCGGACAAAGCGATGCGATGAAAAAGATCTTTTCCGATATTCAGAAAGTCGCGCCGACAGATGGTACGGTACTGATCACCGGCAAGAGCGGTACAGGGAAGGAACTGGTCGCCCGTGCAATCCATTCGCACAGCAAGCGAACCAATAAACGGTTTCATGCCATCAATTGCGGTGCGATCGTTGAAACGTTGTTCGAGAGCGAGTTGTTTGGTCATAAAAAAGGATCTTTCACAGGCGCCACGAGCGATAAGGATGGCGGTTTTAAAGCAGCCGAGGGAGGAACGCTCCTGCTTGATGAAATTAGCGAGATGCCGTTACATCTGCAGCCGAAACTGCTTCGCGCGCTGGAACAACGGGAAATTACTCCGGTGGGGAGCAATGAAACAATCCCGATTAATGTGCGCATTGTCGCAGCAACAAACCGAAATCTAAAAGATGAGATTGCCAAAGGTAAATTCCGTGAAGATTTGTTCTATCGTTTGAATGTCGTGGAAATCCATTTACCGGAACTCAATGAACGGTCCGAAGATATTCCTCTGCTGGTCAATTCATTCATTTCTAAATTCCGTCTGGAGATGGGAAAATCTATTAAAGGGATTACTAATCAGGCAATGAGCGCGCTCGTGAACCATCAATGGAAAGGACAGATCCGCGAATTGCAGAATATTGTGGAGCGCGCAATGATTTTCTGCGACGCAGAAATGATCGATGTTCATCACCTTCCGGAAGAATTACAAGCAAGCGCACAAATCTCTGTTATTGACTACTCCTCTCAATCTCTGAAGGACGCGGTTCACATGTTCGAACGGCGGTATATCGAACAGAAGTTGAAGAATCACAATGGAGACAAAGAAAAAGTCGCCAAAGACCTTGGACTTAGTTTGTCTACACTGTACCGCAAGTTCGAAGAACTTGGGATTCCTCTAAAAGAGAAATAACCTCAGCGAATCAAGCCTTTTTTGTCCGTTGAATTCACGGGGAAATAGTCGTATTTTTCCGTCACAAACTTTTTCCCAATCTTCAAATCCCTAAGGAATTTTGGCATGGAAATACCCTCCTACGTAAAACATGACCGGCTTAAACAGTGGGTCAAGGAAATTGCTGCACTGACCAAACCGGACAATGTTTATTGGTGTGACGGCTCCGAGAAGGAATACAACGAGCTGTGTGATGTGATGGTGAAATCCGGGACGTTCAAAAAGCTCAATCCCAAAAAGCGTCCGAATAGTTATCTGGCACTGTCGGATCCGTCCGATGTTGCCCGGGTTGAAGATCGCACATTTATCTGCAGTAGGAGACGACAGGATGCAGGTCCGACAAATAACTGGGTCGATCCTAAAGAGATGAAAGTAACGTTGAACAAGTTGTTCGATGGCTGCATGATTGGCAGAACGATGTATATTATACCGTTCAGTATGGGGCCACTCGGATCGAAGATAGCGCATATCGGTGTGGAGATCTCCGATTCGCCGTATGTGGTGACGAATATGAGGATTATGACAAGGATGGGGAAAGCGGTGTACGATGTACTCGGTGAACATGGTGAATTTGTACCGTGCGTCCATTCCGTCGGTATGCCGCTGACCGGAGGCATAAAAGATATTCCATGGCCGTGCAATAAGGAACATAAATATATCGTTCATTTTCCCGAAGAAAGAAGTATCTGGTCATTCGGCAGCGGTTACGGTGGCAATGCCTTGCTGGGAAAGAAGTGTTTCGCACTTCGTATTGCATCTTCCATGGCTCGCGATGAAGGTTGGCTTGCCGAACACATGCTCATTCTCGGTGTTGAATCGCCTGATGGCCAAAAAACCTACGTTGGAGCGGCATTCCCGAGCGCTTGCGGAAAAACGAATTTTGCAATGTTGATCCCCCCGAAATCGTTTGCCGGCTGGAAAGTGACGACGGTGGGGGACGATATCGCGTGGATCAAGCCGGGGAGCGACGGACGCCTCTATGCAATCAATCCCGAGGCAGGATATTTCGGTGTTGCACCCGGTACCTCGGACAAGACCAATCCCAACGCCATGGCTTCCATTGCGAAGAATACGATTTTCACCAACGTTGCATTAACTGAGGATGGCGATGTGTGGTGGGAAGGGATGACGAAAACTCCGCCGGAAAAATTAACGGATTGGCAGGGACAACCATGGACTCCGAGCAACGGGAAAAAAGCTGCACATCCGAATGCACGGTTCACTGCTCCGGCCTATCAGTGCCCTTCCATTGACAAGGATTGGGAAAACCCGGAAGGTGTTCCGATCAGTGCGTTTATTTTCGGCGGCAGACGCAGCACGACCATTCCGCTTATTACACAAGCAATCAACTGGAGCTATGGAGTGTACATGGCCGCAACAATGGGTTCGGAAACGACCGCTGCAGCGGTCGGCGCAACTGGAGAAGTTCGCCGGGATCCGTTTGCGATGCTCCCGTTCTGCGGATATCACATGGGGGATTATTTCAACCATTGGCTGAAGATTGGACGGGAGATCTATAATCCTCCGAGGATATTCAATGTGAACTGGTTCCGAAAGGATTCCGAGGGGAATTTCCTCTGGCCAGGCTTTAGCGACAACATGCGAGTGCTGAAATGGATCGTCGAACGAGTGCATGGTCAATCGTTCGCCATCGAGAGTCCCATAGGCTGGATGCCACGGTATGAGGATATGGATTTTACCGGCTGGCATGATATCTCCCAGGAACAATTCTATGAATTGATGGCTATCGATAAGGAACAGTGGAAAAAAGAGATACTGTCACATGAAGAACTGTTCATAAAATTGTATGACCGACTTCCGAAAGAATTTATGT
>JBAYJG010000029.1:0-18275 GCA_041665225.1 Bacteroidota bacterium | reverse complement strand
TTAAAACTATTTTGATTGATGATGGTTCTACTGACGGAACATTTGAATTTGTTAAAGCTAAATATCCAGATATTCATGTCATTAAGGGTAATGGGAGCCTTTGGTGGACAGCAGCAACTAATTTAGGAGTGAAATATGCGATAGAAAATGGGGCAGAATATCTTGTTACATTAAATAATGACACTGTGCTCATGCCAGATTTCTTTGAAAAAATGATTGAAGGAATTAAGAAAGAACCTACAGCATTGATTGGCGCTCTCGCATTGAACAGCAGAACAATGAAACCATATTATGGAGGAGAAATCATCAATTGGATTACTGCCGGATCAAAAAAATTGTTGGATGTTCTTCCAGAAAATGAGTGGGCAGGATTGCATACTGTCTCACATTATCCTGGAAGAGGTTTACTCATTCCAAGCGAAGTATTCTTAAATATCGGTTATTATGATGAAAAAAGATTTCCCCAGCGATTTTCAGATGATGATTTTGCACATAGGGCAGCACGTGCCGGTTATAAAATCTTCTGCAACTTTGATGCTAAACTTGTTATGTATCCTGAAGCGTGCGGTGATTATGAATTCAGACAACAACAAAATCTTAAAAAATATTGGCAACATTTGTTCAGTAAGAAAGGAAGCGGAAATATCCTTACTTTCACAAAGTTTGCATATAGAAATGCTCCCCAAAAATATTTTATCTTTTTTTTAATTACCGGACTGACGAGACGAATATTTGGTTATTTACGAGATTGGGTAATTGCCCTATTATCAGAAAAAAAATGAAAAATAAATACATTATTATAACTCCGGTTCGCGATGAAGAACAATTTTTGCATAGAACAGTCGATTCAGTCGTCAAGCAATCGATTCTTCCTGCCAAGTGGATATTCGTCGATGATAATTCAAAGGATACGACGCCGGAAATCCTGAAACAGTATGCAGACCAATATCGATTTATTCACATAAAGACGATCGATGAAACGACGGAAAGACTCCCCGGCGTTGGTGTAATGAGAGCATTCGAGTATGGATTACGCGGTGAGAACATCCATGACTACGACTATATCGTAAAACTAGATGCGGATCTGGAGTTTCACGAATTATTTTTTGAGAATATGTTCAGCGAATTTTCAAAAAACAGCAACCTTGGAATTGCTTCTGGCCTAGCGACGGAAATGAACGGGAAACCCGTTTCCAACAATTATTCCGGGCACACCTATGGCTGCGCAAAAATTTATACGACGAAGTGTTTTCACGATATCCTACCGGTGGAAAAGATTAAATCGTGGGATTTAATCGATAATATTAAGGCAAATCTGAAGGGGTACGATTCAAAAATCATAAAATCGGAAATCCTGCTGCATTTAAAACCGATGGATAGTGTCATCGGGAAATACAAGGAAAATTATCTGAAAGGATACTACAGCGGATATTTACGATACGATGTGATATTCAATTTTTTGAAATTTCTGAAAGTGTGCACTGAGACACCATTAATTGTGGGTGGTTTGATGTATTTAGCGGGATATGTAAAAAGCATCCTGGTAAACGATCGGTACCACAATAAACACGTTACGAAGTATTTACGAAGGCAGCAGCGAAAACGGTTGCTCGGTGCATTCACGAACAATCGGTCAATGCAATGATAAAAGATACTACAGCACATATCGACGTTTCCGTGATTACAGTGACAATGAACAGCCTTAAAACGATTCCCGAACTGATGGAATCGTTGTATGATAACGGCAAACCGGAAGTGAGCTTTGAAACCATTATCATTGATAATTGTTCTAAGGATGGCACAGTCGATTTTATAAGGAAACACTATCCACAAGTACGGATAATTGAAAACACAAGCATCAAAGGATTCGCGGAAAACAACAATATTGGTATTCGCCATAGCCTGGGTGAAACCATTGCGGTGATCAATCCCGATGTGATAATATTGCCGGGGGCGCTGGATATCCTCGTTTCGTATTTACGGCAGCATCCCAATGTCGGCATTGTCGGGCCGAAATTGCTCAATAAAGATTACACAGTTCAGGAATCCATTCGCCGGTTCATTGATGCCCGCACGCTTTTTTTCCGAGTGCTTTACTGGGGGAAATCTGTTGAAAACAATCAGAAATTACGACATTATCTCATGCTCGATTCGGATAAAAACGGAATCAGCGAGGTTGACTGGATCATCGGTGCTGCAATGATTGTCCGCCGGGAAGCCATACAGGCGATCGGCGCTTTCGATGAAAAATTTTTCCTATACATCGAAGACCAGGATTGGTGTTACAGAATGTGGAAAGCAGGTTGGAGCGTCCATTTCAATCCCAACGCCGTGATGATTCATGACCATCAGCGGGAGAGTGTGAAAAAGATCTTTACGAAAAAACTCCTCTTCCACGCTAAGAGCCTGTTGTACTTCTTATGGAAACATAAAAGATTCTAGGTCAATCTGTTGTTGACCTTTGAAAAAGTAGCGCATCAAAAAGTAAATACCAGTTTTGGTCGGGCCTGGAGCGGGGAGAATGTAATTGCAATGTGAATAGGTGTTTGCCTTCCGAGAGATACACGTTTCCCAGATAACTTAAACCTTCCTCTGCACCGAGGATTCCATAGAGCACCTTTGCTGTACTGTCTGCAGCATGGTGCAGTGAATCATCAATACTCCAGAAGAACGGCGATATTGTTTCTGGATGATGGAGTCGGTACATTGAATTTCCTGAAAAGTAGATATTAAAAAATCCCTTGCGGGATACCGCAAAAGGGAGAGTAACCCAATAGTTGTTCTTCATGGTATCGTTGGAATTCCAGGCGGTAAGATTTTTCCCACCAGAGTTCGTTGAACGGACAGAGATATTCCATCCTTTGCCAAAGTTTCCCTGCTCAGCTTCCAGGGTAAAATAATCCTCAACCGCTGCATTGAAGATCCCAGTGATATTAATGATCTGTACATTGCCATGTATGAAAGCATATGGTTCTGAGATGGAAAATGCTTTTCGGTTTTCTATAGAGCCGACATCAAAAGGGATAGTAATGCTGTGTGCGGATGCCGACGCCGATACCGTTCGTCCCAGCAGATCATAAATATCCCCATGATGCGAGTGCGGTCCGAAATCAATTTTTATGCTATCCATGCACCTGCCCAGTATTGCCGGAGCGGACGAATTCTTTGCATTGCCGATCACTGCGACGGTATCTCCATTCTTCCCAAAATAGGTGACAGTAAAATTCCCGACAATTTCTTCCCGAAGAAATGATTTTGATCCGATAAGATGAGCTCCCACAGAATAGGTTACGGCGGCAGGAGTGACAATCCAATCTTGGGCAAATAAAGGTATATAGGAATCGTATTTTTCCCCATAATGCGTAAATTTAAACGACCGAATTCCCCGTTTCAGGTTCTCGAGCGGAATAATTGAGCGTTCTTCTGTATTGATTATTTTCAGATCGAGATGAAAATTTCGCAAAAACTGGTTCCAGCGGTCAAATACTTCCGGATGGTCGTTCGTATAATGCAGAGAAACCATATCCATATACTTCCCGATTCCCTGTTGGAACATCGTCTGCAGGTTATCTTTTTTTGCGGTAATATTCGTACCGACAAATCCTGCCGCCACAACAGTTGCACCTGGATGTTCTTCTTTAATAGCGTTGTACGTATGTTTCACGATATCGACAAACTCCGGCGCGCTTCCGGACCAAAAACTGTTTAATCCTTCTGGTTCATTCCATATCTCCCAGGTGCTGATATCATTTTTGAACGTGCGTGTCAATTTCTTCACGTAATCGGTCCACAAATCATAATCTGAAGGTTTTACCCTACTGTACATAGGCCCAGCATCACCTTGTGTGGCTTTGAGATCCATTTGTGAAGAAAGGATCCTTGGTGTTTGCACGATCTCCCCTAGGATGGAAATGCCGGTCTTTCTGAATGCCAGAATTTGTCTCTTTGGTTTTCCAAGTGAAAGTTCAATTTTGTTGCGTGGGTCTTTAGTTACTGTGTACATATGCTCCCAAAAATTGTATCGCACCCACGATGCACCAAGCAATGCTATCATCTTTGCCGTTTGATCTTCCTGCCGGGCAGTGATAAACGTCGGCATTGTCATCGGAACATACATGATCCCCCAGGGAGATTGGTCATCACACTCAGAAGGTTCAAATACAATAGCAATGGCGGATTGGAGAGTGAGCGTATCGCTCTTTGATATTGCAGTGACAGTAAGAAGGTAATGTCCCCGTTCTAGAGGAGGGATAGGCAGAAAACGGTACACTGTGTCAACAACACGTACCGATGTCAATCGTACTGTATCGGTCACAATCGTTACGCCCCCCGTGGCGTGAATGGTATATTGACAAAGGACTTCTCCCTGAAATCCGAATGCACGGAGGGACATATCGCATTGTTCATGATCCGAAAACAGTAATCCTGGCCGCGAGGAGACTATCGTAACTGAGAGAGGCGACGAAGCGTACAGTTGAACGGCAAACGCAATAATGGAGACAACGATTGCTGGACGGCACAGGCTTCGCAATGGAACTGAATACTGTCCAAAACAGCCAAGAATCTGGATTGTATGTTCGCGGGAACTCAGCACACGTCCGTCAAAATTACCCTGTATTTGTTAAGTTTCCCCGATGCAGGGGATACAAAGAAATTTGATATCAGAAATTAAAATACTACATTAATATACTTCTTATTATTTCGAGATGTAACTCAATCATCTATGATAAAATTTCTTCGGACAACTATATCCATACTTGTCTGTTTTTCGGGAATAGTCATTTCTCAGAATAATATTTCCATCCAACATCTACCATCCAATACCATTCTGATCCTTATCGACCATGAATTTCATGTTCGTTTTGGATTCAAATACCCGGTAACCTATCAAATCGGCATTCCTCTAAATTGCAAAGACTTGACCGCAGAGAAGCGATACTCATCGGGGATGCCGTGGCAAACTATGCGGACGGTTGTGCCGGGGGAAAAGTTTAACGGCATCGAAGCGGCTCGTTTTGATTATGATTCTGGATTTGCATATGTTTCCGTTGCCTTCGACGATCAAAGCGATTCGTTATTTATTAAAGTGAGCGATGTGAACGCAATTCCAGTCCCTGCCACTTTTAAAAAAGTAACAAAATATTACGATGACAGAAAAGCTGTTGTCACAATTACTGCAGATGATTGGTGTAACGGATTCGATAAGTGGTTCAATATGCTTCTGCCATTGTTCCGATCCAGGGAACTATATGTCACATGCGGCATCATTACCGACAGTACCTGGTGTTCAAAAAAGACATGGGCAAATATTCAAAAGCAGATTGATTCGTCGTACATCGAAATTGCCTCGCACAGCAGAACTCACCCTTTCTATCCCTATAATAATTTCATTAGCGAAGTTATCGGAAGCTATGACGATATCGACAAGAATCTTAGACTTCCCGAATATTCCCGAAATCAGAATTCTCAATATGTGTATGTATGGATTGCACCGCGGTCGAATTACGATATCAGGGTCGATACGCTGCTTCGTCAACGGAGTTATCTTATCCCCAGGCGTGTCAGCGCACACGCCGAAACTTTTTCCGGCTGGGATGACAATACTCAGCACTTTACCCCTACATACATTACTCTTGAACTTGGAAATAGTTCTTCCGGTATTGGTGGGATTTATGATACATCTATACTTAACGGAACATTCAATGCTGTAAAATCTCGAGGCGGAATTTATCATTTGTTATGGCATCCCCAGGGTATTATTTCGTATATCGATTCTCCATTTGTAAGGAATCACCTCGATTATATTAGTAAACGGAATGACATATGGTACGTGAACCTTGGATATTTATATTTGTATCATTTAGTCCAATTAGGCAGTAGTCGAAAAGTAAATAGTCCGACAACAGCAGGTGAAAAGTTAAGTGCTCCTTCCTTTTCTTTGGATCAAAATTATCCAAATCCGTTTAATTCCAGCACAATGATACACTTCCATTTATCGGCAGCGAGCTGGGTGACTATTTCGGTCTTCGATGTATTAGGCCGTAAGGAGACAACGCTACTGAATCAACAAATGGATTCCGGAGATCATGACGTATTGTGGGACGCACAAAACACTCCCAGCGGTGTCTATTACTATAGAATGTCCAGTGAGAAATAT
This sequence comes from Bacteroidota bacterium, assembly GCA_041665225.1. Lineage (GTDB taxonomy): Bacteria > Bacteroidota > Ignavibacteria > UBA10030 > UBA8401 > UBA8401. The sequence goes on along the minus strand of JBAYJG010000029.1, from coordinate 12,118 downwards.
TCGCAAATCAAAAAGATGGTTGTGATAAAGTGATGTTGAAATGTTCTTCGTGATGGGAGTATATTGATCGCAGATAAAGATTTGCATGTGGCCATGTCGGATAAAAATGGAAATGTTATCGGTATCAAAATCTATTGTATAAATCCAATTTTTACTCTGTGTAGACAATGAAGTATCTTTTGGTAAATGGCAGCTAGTTCTACACTGCAGCAGTAGGATTGAATTGTAGTACTACGTTAAGTATTTGCAGTATTTTAATGCAAAAGTAAACGGGGAATATTCATATCTGTAAACAATCTTTCGAAATCTCTTTCAATAATATTTACCTTTTTTTCGTATATTGTTATACAATGTTATCAAACTCCGTGGTGTAAGTAATTTCAATGAAAATAATGAGATCCTTATTTTCATTAGTGTTGAATGCACTCGTAAAATGAATGATATCAAGCAGCTTCTACGATCTACTCTAATTTTCGTTGTTGTTTATGGTCAAACGTAACTGGAAAATCGTTTTTGTTGTCATCTCCCAGATCATGGATGTCCTCGCGATCTGGATCGGCGGCGCTATTATTTTCTCGTTAAAATGGTCTGAAACCATTGAATATGTTACACCCGATTTCAATCTGATCGTTGGATTCACGGTTTTCACACTTATTTATATCGTCATTGCCTCTATGTTTGGGTTATATAGAGGTTCCTTCCACCTAAGCGTTCGTTTGCAAAATCTCATCACAGCCAGGGCATTTATCGTCAGTGTTCTTATCGCGTTAGCGATAAACAGTTTTGCACAAGCTTTTATCGGCAAAAAATCGGTGATCACTGCAGTGATTACGCTTCCTGTAGTTTTGCTGATAGGACGAATCATTTTAAAACGGATCAATCTGTATTTCCAAGGACTTGGATTCGGTGTCCATAATTCTCTGATCGTTGGCTTTGAAAAGGATGCGGAAAAATTATTTTACCGGTTTAGTTCATTCCCCGAACTGGGATATAAAACCAAAGGATTTATCGTCAAGAAGAAACTTGATGTACCAACTGTTCTGCCGCAATATGTGCAGGAAGAAGTGGAAGGGGTAATCAACCAAGAGAAAGTCGATCGAATCTTTATCCCTACCGCCGAATTTTCATTGAATGGATATTCCTATCTCCAAAATGTCAGCCAAAAAAATAAAGTAAAGCTCAAAATCATTTCCCCCCAAGCAGAAGATCTTCTGAAAATATCCAGAATTTATGACATCGCAGGGATCACGATCTCTACTCCTCGGCGTTCCCGGATGACGATCCTGAAACTCTTCCTGAAACGGATGTTCGACATTGTATCTTCGATGATCATTATTGTCATCCTTTCTCCTGTCTTTGCGGTGACCATTGCAGCGATCTATATAGAGAGCGGCAGACCGATCTTCTTCTTGCAACGGAGAGGTGCGATAAAAGGGGGTACCGAGTTTGACTTTATAAAATTCCGCAGCATGGTAACGAATGCTGAACAGATTAAACAGGAATTGATGGACAAAAATGAGTCGGATGGTGCGTTGTTTAAGATGAAGAATGATCCGCGTGTCACTAAAGTGGGAAAGATCATCCGGAAACTGAGCATTGATGAGCTGCCGCAATTATTCAACGTGCTGAAAGGGGATATGAGCCTTGTCGGTCCCCGGCCGTTACCGTTAAAGGATTTTGAAAAAGCGAATGAATCTGCTGAATTCTGGGATGCGATCAAAGAACGCGGATCGGTGAAGCCCGGGATGACCGGCTTGTGGCAGATCTCGGGACGCAGCGAAATCAAATTCAAGGATATGATCTTGTTGGATCTGTATTACGTTGAAAACCAATCGCTCTTATTCGATCTCGAAATTTTGTTTGAAACCGTGCCGGTGGTGCTGTTTGGAAGAGGAGCGTATTAAGAGCAATGATGAATGATGAATGATGAATGTGTAATGTGTAATTCATAATGCATAATGTTGAATGTTAAATATTGAATAAATAGTATTATTCAACATTCAGCATTCGATCTATTTTTTAGATGTACCGCTGACGGGGGGTCAGCACCAGGTGAATAAAGGACAATGTTCATTCAATGGTAGAAGGGGAATAGCGGCACTTATCGTGTGCATGCTTTCAATTTCTTTAATGAATGCACAGCCTTTGAAGAGTTTCGGCATTAAAGGCGGAATTACACTGGCCAATCAAGCGTGGAGCTATTCGACTTCGACGACGCTCGAAACACAAAATCGTATGGGGACTGTGGTTGGGATTTTTGTTGAAGGATTCAGAGTCTCCAACTTCAGCATGCTGGCAGAGTTGTGGTACCAACAAAAAGGCTTCAAGACGATGGTACCTTCGCAATCGCATCCCGGCGAAATGGAATCCGCCGCACCGCAGCTCGATTATGGATCACTTGCATTTAGTTTGAAGTATAAATTCCCCGGCGATGTGTTGTCGCCGTATCTCTTCGCCGGTCCGCATTGGGATTTGTTAGGGATGACTGCAAAAAGAGGGTATAAGCCGGCAGTGACGGTGAATAAAGTCGGCAACGGCGATTTGGGAATTACCGGAGGGATAGGATCCGAATTCAACATTGGCATCTTCAAAAATGTTTTGGCAGAATTTCGTTACAGCCCAAGTTTGATTGACACGTTTAAGGATGACACACTCTCCGTAAAGAACAATTCGATTGAATTCGTTGTTGGCATCAGTTTTTAAATCTTCGGTAGTTGAAATTCCCAAAAAAAAGTTATTAAATCGATTTGCTTCGTTCAAAAAATTCGTTAATAACAATATTTCATTCTACGTTTGTCATTTCGAGGAGCTCGCTTTTGTTTGACTTCTGGCGACGAGTCCCGTCACAAAGTGATGGCTTCGCCAAAGGGATCCCTTTGGGAAAATCCCGTTTTTAGAAGCTAAGATTTCTCATCCCGATATTCTCAGAAAATAGCTTTTGAATATCGGGATTCGAAATGACAGCAAGAACATTACTCTCTCACTTTTGTCATTTCGAGGAGCTCGCTATTGTTTGACCTTTGGCGACGAGAAATCCCGTTTTTGGGAGCAAAGATTTCTCATCCCGATATCTTTGATAATAAATTCTGAATATCGGGATTCGAAATGACATTGCTATGTGGTATGGAAACCATTACCTATGAAAAAATATCTTATCCTCGGCGCCAACGGGCAGCTGGGAAAACAGTTTGCGAAAGATCTTGCCAGCCGGAAATTGACTGTACTCGCACCGGATGAGAAAGATTGCGATATCACCTCTGTTGACGTCCTTTCCCGGTATCTTGATACGACGAAACCGTCAATCGTGATCAATTGTGCGGCGTATAATGCCGTGGATATGGCGGAACAGCAGTCGGAAACGGCGTTTCTCATTAATACAAAAGCGCCCGGCACCATCGCATCGTTGTGTGCCGAACGGAAAATAGTACTTGTCCACTACAGTTCGGATTATGTGTTTGACGGTGCAAAAGGTGATCGCTATACGGAACAGGATGGTGTGAATCCGTTGAATGTTTATGGTAAGAGTAAACGCGGAGGAGAAGAGGCAGTGCTTGCATCCGGCACACAAGCGCTGGTGCTGCGGACAAGCTGGGTGTTCGGAAACGGCACACAAAACTTCATCCATAAAATGCTGCAATGGTCGCAAAAGAATCCAGTCTTAAGATTAACAGCGGATGAAGTTTCCGTCCCAACCAGCACCATCGATCTGGTCGATATTACGATACGGGCAATCGATAAAGGGTTGACCGGATTGTATCATTGTACTAACAGCGATTATGCTTCCCGGTATGAGTGGGGGAGATATGTCGCAAAAAAATTATCGCTTTCTTCTACGATCATCCCTGTGCCGATGAGCATGTTCCCCAGTCCCGCTCAACGGCCGTTGTTTTCCGCCATGTCCAATCACCGCCTGCAAACCGATCTCGGGATCGTTATTCCGGACTGGCGGGATGCAGTGGATCGGTTTATTAAAGAATATCCTCTGCTATAACAAACCTTGTCAAGGTTATGTAAAAAATTCAAGCAAACTTTGACAAGGTTGAGAGAACCCATTTAAAACCTTGACAAGGTTGAACAAAAAACTAAGCGAATCTTGAGAAGGATATTCCCCGGACCAAATTCTCCTTTGATGGAATGCAATAATTTTTTATATTGATACATCTTTTTCGGGCGTTTAGCTTCCGCCATCCTTCGACTCGGCAATCAAGAATTTCCGGCCCCGCTCAGGATGACTACCCGAGAGGAAAAAGTATATAGAAGGAATTTTTTCGGGCGTTTAGCTCAGTCCCAACGGGATCCCTTTGGGACTGGTTTAGAGCGTCTGTTGTTGGTTTAGTTTTTTTTCGGGCGTTTAGCTCAGCTGGTTCAGAGCGTCTGCCTTACAAGCAGAAGGTCCGCGGTTCGATCCCGTGAACGCCCACAAGAAAGTTTTTTATAGAGTCTAAATTTTTTTTGGGGCAAAAGGATCGCAGTTCGATCCCGTGCCTGCCCGACTGGCGTCAGTCAGGCGGGAACGCCCACTCAACCCCGCCTCGTGGTATAACATCACACACTAACCTCAACCATATGAAAAAACGGCTCACATTTTTGATCATTGTGTTGTGCATGACTGTTTCTTTTTCAAACGCTCAATACAAAAAGAAGGTAGTTTCCTACGTCAATAAAGTTCTGGTCCCATCATCATACGAGCTCTCGCAGCAACAAACCGATCATATTTTAACTGCGATCTCCCGCAGTATTAAAATGGAACGGTTCAATTATGCGTCGCTGCCGGAGAATGTGGTCGGAAATTTTGCTAGCGAGGCATCAGTTGAAAGTTCGTTCAGCGCTGAGAAAGTCCGGTCACTGATCGAAAAGACGCTCGCGCCAAAATTCCTTGAACTGCTGGATATCAACAAGGAATTGCTCAGCCAGCAGCGGTTGACGGAAGCGGAACGGAATACCTTTCTTGCCACCAAAGCGCAATCCGCCGGGCTCTCCGCTGCACAACTGGAAGCGATTCTAAATTCCGGATTCTTCTATGTGCCATATGTGGAATACTATCGACACACCGCGGAACAAGGATATCGCGAGGAAAAAAACGAAAAAGGGAAAGTGGTTCGAACGATACCGACAATCACCTATAGGCATTTACTAAAGGTTGCCCTGTTATGGTTCCAATTGAACGTGGACAAGTCCAACACCGCCACAGTACACTATATCGGACGGGCCAACGGATGGCAGGCCAGTGCTATTGAACGCGGCGCAACCCGCGATGCGGATGATGTCGGCGATGCCGACTGGAGCACGTTTGCAGACGCCGCGAACACGAGTGCAATCAACATCTCAAACGAAACGAAAAAAATTGAACAGTTTCGATTGACAGGAACTATTTCTGAAACGACACTCTTCGGTGTAACGCTCAATCTTGGCACCAGGGAAGGGGCCGGTCTTGACGACAGCTATTGGGTGGAGGAACTGGAAGAGACTGAATCCGGCGAAATTGTGAAAAGCCGCCGCGGGTTTGTCAAGATTCGCGACGTGGGCAATAACAGAGAAGATGAATCCGCAACCTCATACGCACAGACCATAACGGGAACGAATTATTCGCCGGGACTGACTGTGACGGAAATTCCGATGATTGGTCTGAACGCAGTGTTCGGCGTAGGATCAATGCCGGTGAATATCAAACCGTTCGATAAAGGGACGACGACATTCGGTTTATCGAAACATGATTTTACCGTGCACGTGACGAATGAAACGAAATCAGCATTCGGACCATTCCTCTGGGTACAGGGGAGTATGGCGAACAGTACGAGGATTTCGGAGTTGTGGTTTCATGCTGGAGCCTCCATTGGATTCATCTCGCCGGAAGGGAAATTTTATCTTAAGAAATATAACTCATCCGGCAGTATTACCGGAACGGACAGTACCAATGATATCGGCCTCGGTTTAACTGGATATGCGAATTTCGGGTTGGTGAAGAAATTTTATATCCGACGGATTGGTCTTGTGTTGCAAGCGGATATTAAATACTGGCTGACCAGTCTCACGGCATCCGGATCGGACAATAAAGGGGATAATCTCGACTATTCATTGACAAATGATGCGCTCGGTTTTGACGGCCGTGCCGGGATCGAGATCTATATTACACCGATGCTCTCTATCGGAGCAGGTGCTGAATACAACATTTTTGCAAATGATAATATCTGGACCGCGAGTGTGAAGGATAAGGACAAGAACGAAACAAAGAACGACAACGCTGTGGGACCGGACACAAAGTATTCGGGGCTCGGTTTTTATCTTTGGATCAATTATGCACTTCCGTCGCTCTTTTAGTAAACTAGCATCTTCGATTTAGATGATAATACAGAAATGTCATTGCGAACCGTCGTATGGTGAAGCAATCTGTGCCTGTGGGAAAAGGAATAACAAGACGTCCAACACACAGATCGCTTCGTCGTGACACCTACAGCGCCACTCCTCGCGATGACAAAGTACGATAGTAATTACGACACTCTATGTTGTCATTGCGAGTCCCGCGAAGCGGGACGAAGCAATCTGTGTATGGGGTACACTAGCGTATGGATGATCGAAACACACCAGTTGTATATATAGTGACAAACGTAAAAAATACGGTACTGTATATTGGAATCACGCATTCATTGCCTCGAAGAATAAAAGAACACAAAGAGAAACTTATCCCAGGCTTCACACAACGGTATAATGTTAATAAATTAGTGTATTTTGAACATCATATTGATATCCGAGATGCGATTGCACGGGAGAAACAGTTAAAGGGCGGCTCACGCAAGAAAAAAATTCAACTAATTGAATCATTAAATCCTACCTGGAAGGATTTATATTACGACTTAGTTTAAGAGATCGCTTCGTCGTGGCGCCTACAGCGCCACTCCTCGCGATGACAATGATTTAGATATTTCTCAATAAAATAACATCCTCCTATGAAAAAAATAATCCTTTCTCTCTGCCTCTTCTCCCTCGTTGCATTTTCACAAGGAAACCTTCCCGAATCCCGGCAAGCGACATTCGTCGAAGCGGTCACCGCGGATGAAGTGCTGATCAAAGCAAAAGGGATCGGAGGGAAATCCGGTCTCTTCGGATTCAAAGAAGAGGAATCGGTGAAGATCGCGGAAAACGATGCGCGGAAAGCAGCGGTCTATTTTGTTGTGTACGGCGGAGCCGGATTGGACGGTATCATCCGCAGCGATGAAGAAAAACGAAAATTCGGTCCGGTGGAACAAGAACTGTTCGCGGACGGGAATGTGCAAAAGTTCATTGCCTGGGAGGCGAACTCCTTCGACAGTCGCGTGAAACTGGCGGGAGGTGAGAAGATTCGCGTAGAAAAACAATTCCGCATCAACCGCGCAGCAATCATCACATTCTTGACCGACCGCAGGGTGCTGGAGAAAATGGAAGAGGTTACGGAAGAAATCGGATTGCCAACGCTCATGGCGCTGCCGGAAGTAAAGTCTGGACTGAATCCGTTGGATGAACTTCGCTCCAACGCCGTGTTGAAACAAGGTGCTTCTGTCATCGAATCCTATCTGACACAGAAAAAATATAATGTCGTTGCTCCCGAACAGGCGCAGCAGATCTACGAACAGCAAAAGGCGCAACTGAGTCTGAAAGGGCATGAAGAAGATCTTTCCTATATGATCGCTTTGTCAGTAGGAAGTGATATTTATGTATCCTACACGATCACAGTGGATACAAGAAAAGTAGGATCGACGGATGTTCGCAAAGCTTCTGTCTCTGTCCGTGCGTATGAGACCACGACTGCGCGTCTGCTCGGAACGGAAACAGGATACAGCGAAGAATCCGCAGCCCCTGCTAACGCCCTGGTCGAAGCAGCTGTGACGAATGCATTAAACAATGTGATTTCGCGGCTGAATGCCTATTGGCAGGACGATCTGAAAAACGGTGCACAATATAAGATCATTTTCAGCATTACCGGTCAGTTTGACGAAGATACCAAATATGATATTGCCGATGCTGCTGCGAAGACACTGAAAAAGATCGCCGGCCGTATGAAGGAAAACGTTGTTGCCGATAACACACTGGATTATCTCGCCTGGATCCAGGATAAAGATCTGCAGAGTCCGTCGGCACTGTTCCGGGAATTGCGGCGGGAGTTCGGGAACAATTTCCCGCAAGGGAAATTGAAACAGATTACCCTGAATAGGAAACTGATTGTTGTTGGGGTGGAGTAAAAGCAATGTTGAATGATAAAATTTCTCTGTCATTTCGAGGAGCTCGCTGTTTTTTTAATCTTTTGCGACGAGAAATCTCGTTTTTAGAGATTAAGATTTCCTATTCCGAAATGTTTTGAAAACAATTGAATACGGAACGCGTTATAATTTATTGATAATGTTTAATAGTGAAAAATTAGTTCAACGATTGTTCATACTGGAGTGAATATGCGATCAATCAACGTGTTACTTCTTACGATCTTCCTTCTTTCATTTGCTTCTTCTCAAGTACCAAATTGGTATTCCACGCATACTCATCCCAACTATCCTGCGTCGGAATACATCATCGGTGTCGGGACCGGCAGCGGTGCGACGGGAGCAGAAACGGCGAAGAAAAGTGCATTGTCAGATATCGCCTCGCAATTGCGGGTACAGGTCCAATCCGAAATGAAGAGTGTCACTGAGAACTTTTCGGTGAACGACGATGAGCAGATTTATTCCGATTTCAAGCGCCAATCCCGCACGATGATAAGCGACGAGATTATCGGCGCAGATGTTGTCGAAACTGTTGTGGACAATCAATCTTCGACAACGTACGCGCTTGTGGTATTAAACAGGGACAAATACGCTGCCGGACTGCGGACGGAACTCGAAGGAGGCTGGAAACAGGCAAGCGATCTCCGCACATCAGCGAGCGACTTTTTCTCCAAAGGGAAATTGAACGAAGCAATTCAAAGTACCAACCAGATCAAACAGGTAATCGCTCCATTGTTCGCAAAACAGGTTCTGCATAATGCTGCTGCGCGAGCTCCATTTGCATTTCCTTCCGTTTTCAATCCTGCAGCACTGCAAAACGACATTCGCTCCTTCCTGTCGCAGATAAAACTGGAAAAGAAAAGCGGCGACAATCAAAAAGGGAAGATCGGAGAGAAATTCGTACAGCCGTTCGTCCTTACGGTGACGGCGAACGGCGTTCCGTGTGCTGGAGTGACCGTGACATTCCTGCTGGATGGAAAAACACCGCTTGGCGATGCGATAACAGATGATAAAGGAACTGCATCACTTTCGACGATTGCCCGGAGCGGGAAATCGATTATGACAAAAATATCAGTGCCAGGTATTGGCAGAGAGTTCGAACAGAACCTGATCTCATCATCAATCAGTTTCACATGGAGTGCACAGGCGTCCGACAAAGCATTTTCCCTCTCCGTAAATGGCGGCAATAAAAAAACGGAAGCCCTTGTACAGAAAAAACTCTCCTCCGCAATATCTCAGATCGGCTATAAAGTTGTTACGATGTCCAATAACGCGCTGCTGGTTGAACTCAGTTCCGACACACCGAGCAAGATCGAAGGGATGGCCGGGACGCTGTATAATCTCACGCTGCAAGGGACTGTGAGTCTGAAAAACAATTCGTCGAACGCCGTCGTCGGCTCCTTCACATTCTCTGCAAAGGGAATTGGGAAATCAGAGGATGAAGCGCTGGAAAAAGCTGCGAGCGGCGTGAAGATCGACCAGAACGATCTTTCTGACCTGCTCCAAAAATAATTGAGACCTTAAAGACATTCAACCTTGCGTAGGAAATAATCTCCGCAAGGTTTTTTAGTGTACGCATTCGTCGGTACCTGGAGTCTTAACCATTGTGTAAAAGGACAAGAATATCCTTTATCAATTCTACGACCTTTCCTTTCATTATCAAGATCAGGTCCGCTCATTTTCTTCTGAATTCTCAAATCATTTAATGAATACAGCCATTTCTGTTGCATTGTTGTCGATAAAATTATTTATTGTCTTATATTCATGCCCCACTGTAGTATAGTTCAATCTACATCTTCGCCAGGAGGATGCCATGCACGAACTTTCCATTGCACAAAATATCGTCGATATCGTCCGTCAAAATGTTCCGGAAGCAGATTGGCATATGATCCGTTCGGTGGTAACGATCGTCGGCGAACAATCCGGTGTGGTGCCGGAATCGCTGCGATTCTCTTTTCATTCCATTACTGCATCGACGGAGTTGGAACATACCGTGTTGGATATTGAGCTCGTACCGTTCATGATCCATTGCATTGAATGCGGTGTCGATTCGCTCACCGAACAGGGAAGCGTTCAATGTCCTATCTGCGGATTATTTGCAACAACCATTGTGGCAGGGACGGAGCTTCATGTTCGGGAGATAAAAATGGACGAGAGTTATGAGGTGAAAACATGAGCATCATCACTATCGAGCGAAAGGTGCTCGAAAAAAACGATGAGCAGGCCAGACATAACCGGGATCTATTCACCTTGTATCAGAATTTTGTCATCAACCTTGTCAGCTCTCCTGGTTCGGGGAAAACAAGTCTGTTGGAAGCGACCCTGGCAGCAATCAAATCGAAAATCTCCGTTGCGGTGATCGAAGGGGATGTGCAGACAGATCTTGATGCCCGGCGGATAGAGAAATTGGATGTGCCGGTAGTACAGATCGTTACCAACGGCGGATGCCATCTTGAAGCGAGACTGGTGAATGATGCCATGCAAGCGCTCGATCTGGCACGGACCGAGTTGCTGATCATCGAAAATGTCGGCAACCTTGTCTGCCCGGCAAATTATGATCTCGGTGAGGCGCAGAAAGTGGTGGTGTTGAGCGTTACGGAAGGGGATGACAAGCCGTTGAAATATCCCGCGATGTTCCGGAATGCATCGGTACTGATTGTGAATAAAATCGATTTGCTCCCGTATGTCGATTCAACTATCGAAACGTTGAAACAAAACGCGCTCAGCATCAATCCAAACCTCACCATCTTTGAACTATCCTGCAAAACTGGAGAGGGTATTGAGCGCTGGTGCGACTGGCTTCGAGCGCAATCAGGGAGCAGAGGATAGCGATGGATATCCTCCGCAGTGCCGTTGTTTCGATATTTTTATTCCGCGCCAATCCTTTGGATCACGTTCAATCGATCATTGTACGGGGAAATCCTCTGTGACGAGACCGATCCTTCGACATCGAATGGTGATCAGCGGCGCTGTGCAAGGTATCGGTTTCCGGCCATTCGTTTATCGTCATGCCGTGGTGTTGGACTTGAAAGGATGGGTTGCCAACGTACCGGAAGGTATACTGTTGGAAGTAGAGGGGGATGAACCTTCGCTTCAGATATTTAAAGAAAAACTCTTTTCTGAGAAACATCCTCTGGCTTCAATTGCTTCCTGTGAAGTTTCGGTGTTAGATCCTGCCGGATATACCTATTTTGAGATTCGCACAAGCACAGGGGAGGGGAAAAAGAGTGCGGTGATCCTTCCGGATATCGCGGTCTGTCCGGATTGTTTGCGGGAAATGTTTGAACCGGAGAACCGGCGCTTCCGGTATCCGTTCATCAACTGTACGAATTGCGGTCCGAGAATGACGATTATTGAGTCACTGCCGTATGATCGTGCAGCCACTTCCATGAGAAGTTTCACGATGTGTCCGGAATGTGCGAAAGAGTACAACGATCCTGTTGACCGGCGGTTCCATGCTCAACCGAGCGCATGCAGACAGTGCGGGCCACTAGTACACTATACCGAACCGGACGGTACTGTGCTTGCAGAAGGTGATGCCGCCCTTCATGCCGCAGTGAAGGCCATTCGATCCGGATATATCGTCGCTGTGAAAGGGATCGGCGGGTTTCATCTGTTGGCGGATCCGTACAATGATGCTGCTGTGAAGCGCCTGCGCATGCAGAAGCATCGCGAGGAAAAACCGCTGGCGCTGATGATGCCGTCCATCGAAGCGTCAAAGCACTATTGCAAAATATCACCGCTCGAAGAGACTGCACTGCGTGCTCCCCATGCACCGATCGTTCTCGTTAAAAAATATCATGGACATGAACACGTACAACCGTTATCGAAGTTGATCGCGCCGAACAATCCGTTGCTCGGCGTTTTGCTTCCCTATTCACCGCTTCATC
>JBAYJG010000028.1:0-18379 GCA_041665225.1 Bacteroidota bacterium | reverse complement strand
CTTTTTTTTGGGATCAAATGTCCTTAAAAATGTCATCACCCGTTCGTAGAACTCTTTGTGCGAATAGATAGTCTTCACGATCTGTTTATACCCGTTCATCAGTGTTTCCACTTCCATCACCGGAACGAAATTAATTGAAAAATCAGTATTGCTGCCGGTAAAACTGGAAAGCATTCTCCCCTCGCCGAGAAGTTTCTTGTGCAGCCGTGTCCCCTTTGGAGCATTCAGCAATCCCACCATCGCCGTTACGATCCCGCTTTGCTGAATGAACGTGATCATTTCATCGAAGATCATCGAATGATCACTGTCAAACCCGACAATGAACCCTCCCTGCACTTCAATTCCCGCTTTCTGTATCTTCATCACGCTCGCGATCATATCCTTATTCTTGTTTTGTGATTTGTTGCATTCCAACAGGCTCTGTTCATTCGGCGTCTCAATTCCGATGAAGACCGATTCAAATCCTACCGTTGCCATCAGTTGCAGCAATTCATCATCATCGGCAAGATTGAGGGATGCTTCCGTGTTGAGGTAGAACGGATTCACATGCTGTTCCATCCACTCTGCTATCGCCGGAAGGATCTCCTTTTTCAGTTTACTCTTGTTCCCAATAAAGTTATCATCCACGAAGAACAACGGACCGCGCCATCCGGCTTGATAGATTGCATCGAGTTCGGCGATGACCTGTTTTTTTGTTTTTGTCCGCGGACGCCGTCCGTATAGGACGGTAATGTCGCAGAAATCGCAATCATACGGACAACCTCGGGAATACTGAATGTTCATGGAGGAGTAATATTTTTGCTCCACCAATTCCCAAAGCGGAAGCGGCGTTGTTGTAATATCGGCCCACTCTTCAGTACGATAGAGATGTTGTGGAGTTCCTGCAGCAAGATCGTGGAGAAATAATGGAAGCGTGATCTCTGCTTCGTTCAGTACGAGGTGATCGACATGTTCATACTGCTCATAGCTGCTGGTGAAGAGCGGACCTCCGGCAACGATCACGGCATTCAATGTCTTGCAGCGATCGATCACCGCATGTGCCGATGCACTTTGGATGGACATCGCGCTGAGAAAGACATAGTCGGCCCAGCGGATTTCTTCATCCGTCAGCTGCCGAGTATTGAGATCCACTAATTTTTTATTCCAGTCCTTTGGAAGCAGAGACGCGACGGTGAGCAATCCGAGCGGCGGGAAACTGGCTTGTTTTGATACGAACTGCAACGCGTGTTTGAAACTCCAGAACGATGTCGGGTATTCCGGATAGACCAGGAGGATGTTCATTCCGTTCCTTGACTCTTTTGTCAACAAACCAAACTATTTCGGAAACTATAATGTACTTTTTCCTATGGCATTCTCCAATACTGTAATTCGGAAACCGGTTATCTTTGTCTGATTAAACGGTGTGAGAATAAAAAAAACGGCCATTGCCGATCGGGATGCGCAGATGCGTTCAATGTTTGTTTGAATTACCCCTCTGCATCAGTCAGTTTTGCAATCATCGGCAGCGGATTTCCGCTTTGAAGGGATTCGATAAAATCTGTCTTCGTAAAATATCCGTCCGCCTGAACCATGCCAACTGCGTCCCTGAGATATTCTGCATTCAGACCGGAGATAAAATAGACAAGAGTATTTGCATTGATGGATTTGATAAAGCGCAGGGTGACCAATCCGTTCATCCCGTTCATCCCGATATCCAAAAGGACGAGATTAGGAGAAAAATTCCGGACTTTCTTTAAGCATTCATTGCCGGATACCGCTGTTTCAATATGGATATGATCATACGCCGATTTCATCAGATCAGTAACAAGCTGTAAAAATGCCTTTTGATCGTCTACGATCAATACTTTGTAGGGTTTGCTGAGCTTCGACACAGTTCTCTTCCTCGATTGTATTATTCGAGCCATTTCCCCTCCAGTGGCAAGAAAAATTGATTCAATCTTACAGCAATGTTCGATCCTGGACGTAAGATTCACGGCATACTACTTTTATCATACCGCCCCCCGGCATTGTGTGCTCCTATAATATATAATTTTGTCGGGATGTATGGAAATAGATTATATGATACACGACACATAACTACAGAATCGAAACCAGTAAGGGAGCACTGTGATTTCGTGCAAATCAAAAAAATGGAAAATCCTTCACCAGAGAAAATTCCTCTTTCAGTAATTTCATTTCTTCCTCCTGTAACGGAGTTTCGATCACTTCACGGATGACATCGACAGTAAACGAAAAGTTCTTGAAATCGCCGGGAGGAATGATGGCATCAGCACCCATGTGCAGTGAATATTTCAATGCAGCAATTGCGAACGCCTTGTTCTGCACATCGATCGGTTTCACCCACGATTTCGGAAACCGCGACGAATTCTTTTCATTCTCATCCTTCCACCGGCGATGGACCAGAGATTTGATGGAAAGGATTCCCATCCCCTGTTTTTTTGCTTCCGCACAGACAGAAGTTCCCATCTCATTCCGCATATGCATCAAATAATTCGTGGGATACATAATGGTATCGAACTCATAAAGCGATATTGCCTTCATTGCCATTGCTTCGGAGTGAGCGGTGATCCCCAACGAACGCACCTTCCCTTCTTGCTTCGCTTTCACCAATAATTCCATTGCGCCGTTCGGTCCGAATGCCTGGTCGATGTCTTCCTGCGTTGTAATCGCATGCAATTGATAGACATCGAAATGATCCGTATGCAGCAGCGACAGCGAGCGATGCAATTCTTGCTCGGCATCTGTCTTCATCCGGTGCCTGGTCTTACAGGCGACAAAGATATTCTTGCGATAGGGACGAAGCGAATTTCCCAGCTTTTCTTCGGCATCTTCGTACGTGGGAGCGACATCAAAATAATTGATCCCGCGTTCGATCGCCCACGATACAGATGTATCCGATGCGTCCTGACCGTCGCGCATGGAGACGATTCCGCCATAGACCACAGGGAATATTTCGAAGCCGGTTTTTCCCAATATTCTTTTCAGCATAGCGTCCGTGATTTAAACTATTGCGACAATACATCTGTTAACGGAGAGAGTTGCTGCCACTATTGTTCTATCCCAAGATCTTTTAAGAATTCCCAGATTGAACGAAAATTCCTGCGCATTTCTTCTTCCGTAAAATCGCCATGTCTCTTCCCTTTCATGACGACCAGCTTATTCGTAACACCGTGCGATCGCAGTGTATTGTGCAGCTGCACTGCCTGCGAAAACGGCACCGTATTATCGGCATCACCATGAACCGTAAGGACAGGAGGGGTTGACGCATTCACATAGGTAAGAGGAGAACAACTTTTGTATATCACTTCCTTCTTCGAAGTGTCGCCGACCAGTTTTTCCATAAAACTTTTTGAATGCCAATGATCAATCTGCTCTCCAATATCGCTTACACCGAACCAGTTGATCACCGCTGCAATGGTCATTTTCCGTGTAATTGGTTTTCCCGGGACCGAAATTTCATCGTCATGTTTCAGGAATCCCGTCATCAACGCAAGGTGTCCTCCAGCCGATTCTCCTGACACAACTATTTTTGTCGTATCAAACTTATATTTTGCGGCATTTTCATAGATCCAGTTCAGGGCATACCGGCAATCCGCAATGCATGCAGGGAATGGTGCCTGGTCCAGCAGACGGTAATCGATATTGACGACCGCCCATCCTTTATCGATGTACGGAAGGAAATTCAAATTCCGCACGGACCGGGTGAGACCATTCCATCCTCCGCCATGAATATACAGCAGCACCGGCTTACGTTGGGATGTATATTCTACCCAGGGTTCGCCCCCGGTATTTCTGGCAGGGACATATGCATCCAGTTTTAAATCAATACCATCAACGGTAAGATACGTAATATTCGGTATTACAATGGATTTACTGTAAAGACCGGCCATAGCATCGTTCTCCGCGTTCTGTTGACCGGCACAGGAGAAACTTAACATCGAAATAAATAAAGTAAGTACAGGTATTCTTAAGTTTTGTATATGCATGAATGTGGGTTGATGAATGAGCAACAGCATTTGTGAAAAAAGGTCAATACATAAACAGCCGTTTCGTGGCAAAATAGGGACCTGCATTGAGATTTACGCCGAGTTTTCGCATACCTGCCTCGCCCCCGGGTGAAGGTATGTGAGTCAGATGTACTTCACAACAATACGCCGCAGCAACGGGAACGCTTCTACATCCCTATTATTATTGTGCGTCCTCGGAAGGCTGAATTGTTCAATGGTTGCGTGCATGATAGGCGAGGATTGCCACATTAGCAAGTATCGTCTTTATAGTTTGCCGATATTGGTCGACGAAATAATTATCCGCAAATGAATTGCACCGGAAAAGAATACAGCGCTGAAGTACCTTTCTTTCACGGTATAAACGTACTGTAATGGCCCGTCATCAAAAACAATAAGCTTGGAAAAACAGGGAGCAAAAAAGAAACGCGTAGCGGATTCTCTACTCCCAGAATTTTACCGACAGACCATAAAGAATTGCATCCTTTGTATTTCATTCTTTGGGAAAGCTCAATAAAGAGTACTGTTTTGTTTGATAGTTCCTCTTTTTCCAAAAATGAAATGCTGTGAAAAAATAGTTACGCGTTGGTTGGTAATACACTAACCAGAATCATTCTTCGTGAATATAATCGGAGATGTTGCTCCGGGATGTGTCACCATTTACTCTTCGAAATACATCCATATTGCGTGGTACGAAAATACAGACACCACTATCTGGTAATCATATACTTGTTATGCACGTGAAGTCCAAATGTGCTTTTGCAAGTCGTAAATTTACCTTGACTGCCAGTTGAGGCATGTTATCTTTCGTCAACATCGTGTCCTCATCGAAGGATGAATGTTGTTCCTTCCTGAAGATCATCAGTTTTATCTTGTTCAATTGAGTGTCACACAATTGTATTATTTTTAAACATCCACAGGATGAATGAAGACATTTCCACACCCGCGATGTGTTTTTCGTATACCACATCCACTTTTAAATTCAAGTCACATACTACGCAAGGAGACTCTTTATGAAAACACTGAAAGTAATTTTTCTCGCTGCAATATTATTCACGGTTTCCTACGCTCAAGATGATATTACAAATAAACTGGGAGATAATGGAGCGTTTAGAATATTAAAAAGCGATAATACCACAGAATTACTGACTGTCGATGCTCAAAGCGGTGTATTGTCTTCAACAAAGGTGGCGCTCACACCTGAAGGCGGAATAGCAATAAAAGTGAAAAATCGAACCGGCGCTCTAACAGTCAAAGGAACACTTGTCACACCGTTCGGTGCAGATCAAGACAATGCATGTACTTTAGCACCAGCAACCAGCGATAGACCTTCTGGCGTGATGTACAGTTCCAACGTGGCTGTCGATGGTGACTGCTGGATTATTGTTGCCGGTATTGCCGACGTATTGTTAAAAGATAATGTCGCAACAACACGGGGGTGGGTTGTTATTACTAGCAGCATCGCAGGACAAGCAGATTGCACCAACGATGTTTCAGGCGCTAATCACGATAAGGAGTGTGGACATTTTCTTGAAACAAAAACCGGTTCAACCAACCAACTGGCAAAAGCAATCATTCATTTCCGATAACGTTGTACACTTTATTTTGGCGAAAGGTATCACGTATGAAAAAGTATTGTCATTTTTTCTTATGGCTCCTTTTTATTTTTCAGGCAGCGTATCCTCAATCAGCGATTACCATAGAAACAAATACTTCCATCACGGCTGGCGAAAATACGGACGTGTGCGCTGCTTCCAAAACAGTTTCAGGCGATTTACTGGGATCCGGAACATGGTGTAATACGGCACTGCCAACAGAACTGGTGATGTTTACCGGGAAAGCGGGAAAGTCTTTCGTTCATCTCGAATGGAAAACGGCAACAGAGACGGATAATTATGGATTTGAAATACACTTTCGCTCTCCCGCGGTTCACAATAATTGGACTGTGATCGGATTCGTACATGGCAGCGGTACAACCAATACTCCACAATCCTATTCGTTTAGACATAATACTATTCTCCATGGTACTTTGCACTATCGCTTGAAACAAATCGATGCAGATGGAGCCTTCAAATATTCCGACGTTGTTGAATGCCGATCGAACTACCAAACAATTGCATCACTTGAAACGAATTTTCCCAATCCGTTCAATTCCAGCACAACGTTCCATGTAACAGTCCCTGAAGACGGCAGGGCGGTGCTATCGCTTTACAATATGCTGGGACAACATATTGCAACTGTGTTCGATCAGCATCTTCGCGCCGGCGAAACGCGAGCTGCCCACTTTTCGAATTTCGACCTGTCGACCGGAAGTTATATAGCACAATTGCACTTTGGCGGCACAGTGATCAGCAAAAAAATTATGCAAGTAAAATAGCAAAACGATCACAACAGCAATTGTGTAAACACACGTGACACTGGCGGGGATTCGTATATCCGCGAAATACTTTCTTCTGCTGGTATTGTGCAGTGATCCCGCATCACCAGGCATGGTTCCATGCACCTCGTATACCCACATTCATCTATCGACAAAAGATAATTTATTGATGATATGTGGCTCGACTGACGACTAATGTTGTATTCACCGCAGTCTGTGGTGAATCTACATTCTCCAGAGTCAATTCTTCTTTCCATTTCTGCTATCCAACGATCAAAGACGAATAGGTTCATCAAATTGAATTTGGCAGTTTCTGGCTGAAGTGGTTTTCGTATATTCAAACCATTAAATATATCAAGGAACAAACTATAGGAAAAAGTTTTTAATTGTACTGTTCTGCCTTTCTACACTCCTGTTTCACAGAAAAGACCGTTCACCATTGCAGATTTCTATAAAGTAAAGTCTATTGCCGCACCGCAGTATTCTCCGGAGGGAAAACGGATCGTTTTTACCCTGACCGAAAGCTTCCTGAAAGAAGGGAAAACCAATTCCGAAGTCTTTGTAATGAATGCCGGTGAATCGGAGGAGCGGAAATTAACATCGAATCCCGGAGCAGATTATTCACCGCACTGATCGCACGACGAGACAGAACGAAGCACAGGAAATACAAATGAGTGACAAAATTAGAAGTGTGGAAGAAACTGAATTATTCATAAGTACGAGCGGATTGCGATGAATGTATAATCAAGCACCTTGTTGTTGATTGTTCTGAATATTGGATCAATAATACGCGAGGATTGCAATAGTATCAAGTGTCGATATCATCAGGTTTGATTTTAGTGCATGGAGAATTTTGGTTGGAATCTAGCGATAATAATGTATCGCAGCACTGAATAGATGAATCAGCTGGCAATAAATTTCTCCGAATGCATCGTTAAACACTTTTCTGTTCTCCATACTAAAAATCATAAATAGTGTTGTCAACAAGTGTTGATGCTGAACGCTGCAGACTAATTCGTTCAGCATGATTGTAGATAAAACAGTTCTACTTTCGATAAGGTATTTTGTTTTTATTTGCTGATGAAGTATCAAGAATCATTTTCTCTCCATGAATCAGATATAACTATCCATATTTGAAATTAGTAACGGATAATTTGGTCTGCATCGTTTTCCGATGGATGGAAATAATAATACAAAATTATCGTATTTAGAAAGACGTTTTTGAAATTAGACTAATTTTGGACACTTATATCTGGTATGATTATTGTAGAAAACCATCGTGTAGTTTGCAGAAATGCATATTTATCAATCATTAAAGGAGTATCTATGAATAAACTATTTTCGATTTTGTTAATTGCAATCCTTGGATTAGTTTCTTGCAAGGACGATGAAGCAGCAACTCCGATTTCGACGACAACGAAAGTATCAGCGTACGATACTGCTGATGCTGTGAAAGGCGGGATACTCTATGATAAATTTTGGTCAACAGAATCCGGATATGACCTTTCCGATGCAGCAAAAATCAGTCATATAAACAAATATGGCGATTTCTATCGATGCAAACAGTGTCATGCTTGGGATTTAATGGGCACCGCTGGATCATATATCAATAGAGGACCCAAAGCGAGTACTGCAAGTACGGCAGGAAGACCGAACGTTGCGGCAACACTGCTTCCTTCGTTATCCAAAACTCCTCAGGAATTATTTGATGCGATTAAAAAGAGCACGGGACGGAGAAAACTTACTGATTCCTCTGCTGTCACGGCATATTCCCCCACAAGTCCGACCGTTGGAGATCAAATGCCAGATTACAGCACATTATTGACCGATGCTCAAATTTGGAATCTAGTGAAGTACTTGAAAGAAGGAGCGATCGACGTAACGCAAATTTATGATGCTACCTACACTGGAACATATCCGACAGGTAAAGCGTCGTACAGCTCCATTGGAAAGAACGGTGATGCTGCAGCCGGAAATACATTTTATACGACAAACTGCTCTGGATGCCATGGTGCCGACGGAAAATCGATTGCGAATCTTGACGGCACAGCAGGAATGACAGCAGGAAAATTTGTTCGAACAAAGCCGAATGAAGCACAGCACAAAATAAAATTCGGTCAGTTGGGCGCAAGCATGAAAGCGACAAAGATTACGATTAACGAAATGAAAAATCTTTATAAGGCTCTTGCCGATACATTAACATTCCCGAACTAACGGGAATTATTGGAGAAACATATAAGGGCTGCTTCGGCAGCCCTTTTTTTTGAATAGCACATTTGTCGTTCCTTTGCGACAGCTGAAATATTGGTTTGTACAATCATACATCAGTGAACAAAATCGGCCCGCAGTGTCCGTAAATCATTTCTCTGTATTACCGGTCGGCGATTTTTCGTATATTCATTGCATAAAAATATTACAAAGGGAAAAATTGTATGAAAAAGATTTTCGTTGTACTCTTCTGCTTTTCTGCACTTCTTTTGTCACAGAAAAGACCATTTACCATTGCAGATCTCTATAAGATAAAATCCATTGCCTCACCGCAATATTCTCCTGATGGGAAACGGATCGTTTTTACCATGACCGAAAGTTTCCTGAAAGAAGGAAAGACCAATTCCGAAGTATTTTTGATGAATGCCGACGGTTCGGGTCAGCGAAAACTGACGTCGAATCCCGCAGCAGATTATGCTCCGCACTGGTCGCCTGATGGAAAGGTAATATATTTCCTTTCCACTCGAAAAAACGGGGCGCAGTTATGGAAACTCTCTCTAGACGGCGGTGAACCGGAACAGTTAACAAATCTTTCTACCGGCGTTGACAATGTGAAGTTGTCGCCGGATGGGAAAGGATTCGTCTTCTCTACTGATGTCTACCCTGAATTCGGCGCTGATGATGCGATGAACAAAAAGACCGATGAAGCGAAAGAAAACGGTCCGCTTCAGGCGCATATGGCAGATCAGCTGCTCTATCGGCATTGGACTTCGTGGGCGGATGGAAAGCGTACACACTCGTTTTATTACACGTTCGGATTAAAAAGCTATGTCGATCTCACTCCCGGCAATTACGACGCACCAGGATTCGGCATGAGTGCGGCAGAAATTTCTCCCGATGGGAATGAAATCTGTTTTACCTCCAACCACGACAAGGTGGAAGCGACATCGACAAACAAGGATTTGTTCCTTATTCCTGCTTCCGGCGGAGAAGCAAAGAACATCACACAGGCGAATCTCGCGTATGATGGCGAACCGGTCTATTCCCCCAACGGAAAATATATTGCATTCAAAACACAGACGATCGCCGGATATGAAGCTGATCTGTTCCGCATTGCGTTATATGACCGTACTACAGGTAAGATCGAAATGATCACCGAAGGAAAATTCGATAACTGGGTGGAATCATGCTGCTGGTCGGCAGATTCAAAAACACTGTATTTCACTGCGCAGGTGAAAGGGAATGTTCCGCTCTATACTATTGATGTAAAATCCAAATCAATCACACAGGTGCTGAATGCCCAAACGATTGACGCGTTCGACGTTGCTCCAGATGGGAAATCATTGATCTACACGCGCCGCAGTATCGGCGAACCGGTGGAATTATGGAAGGCATCGCTGGAAAAAGGAGTCGCAAAAAATCCAGTGCGGTTAACCACGTTCAATAAATCGATCGAAGATTCTGTCGACATCCGTCCAGCAGAAGAACTGTGGATCCAGTCTCCGACCGGAAAAAAGATTCATACATTCCTCGTGAAGCCGCACAATTTCGATCCGAAGAAAAAATATCCGCTCATCCTGAACGTGCACGGCGGACCGCAATCCCAATGGGCCGATGCTTTCCGCGGTGACTGGCAGGTCTATCCCGGTTCGGGATATATCGTCGCCTTACCGAATCCGCACGGTTCCACGGGATACGGACAGGAATTCACTGCTGCGATCTCCAAAGATTGGGGCGGGAAAGTGTATCAGGACGTGATGGCGGTAGCCGATTCCCTTTCGCATATTTCCTATGTCGATCCCAACCGGATGGGGGCAATGGGTTGGAGCTATGGTGGATACATGATGATGTGGCTTGAAGGCCACACGGACCGGTTCAAAGCGATCGCCTCCATGATGGGAGTCTATGACCTGAGAGCGATGCATGGGACGACGGAAGAACTTTGGTTCCCGGAATGGGACCTGAACGGCGCTCCATACGATAATCCGATGTATCAGCAGTGGTCGCCGAATAATTTTGTGAAGAACTTCAAAACGCCCTGCCTCGTCATCACCGGCGAACGCGATTATCGTGTGTCATACAATCAAAGTCTGGAATTCTTTACCGATCTGCAGAAGATGGATGTGCCTTCCCGCTTGATCGTCTTCCCGAATGACGGCCACTGGCCCAGCAATGTGAAGTCCATGCCGCTCTATTATAACGCGCATCTGGATTGGTTCCACAAATACCTCGGCGGCGAGCCTGCTCCGTACGATATGACCAAGATGATTCGGAATCAGGCATTTGAATAAGGATTCGTTTACATAGTCATCCTGAGCAAGCGAGTGCCGTTCACTAGCACGACTCCCTAGGGGACCCCTTTGGGGGGGGGGAAGGATGATAAAATAATATATCCCAATCAGCTTTGATTGGGATTTTTTTATCCAATCTAGGATGTAATACCCCGACACATGCGATGTTGTTCATAGTCATCCTGAGCAAGCGAGCGCTTTCCGCGAGTGCGTCGAAGGATGTTGAAATAAATAATCCCAATCTGTTCGATTGGGATTATTTTAAGTGTATTACTAAAAGGTATCTCAAAAAAACCATTACATTGTCAATTCAAATCCCGCCATATCTTTCCACACCTTAATCTTACAAACGGAATGCGTCGGATGATGCCCCGGCATAATTGAATGCAGCGTTGATATTACCGTTTCCTGACTGGACGTGCTTGTTGTACGTTGAATAATCCCACAAACAAGGCATACCCAAACAGTGCGCCGAACCCTATTTGTCTCATCACACCAAGCAGATCGGTTGTCTGCCATTCCTGCATCACTTTTCCATCTTTCACTTTTCTGATAAATATTCCATGTACTTCCAGGTTTTTACTATTGGCGGGCGCTCCCATAAATTTTCCGGTATTCACTGCCGTTGAGATAAAACGGATTGAAGCGGTATCCCCATCCACGACTATGTGAGGAAATTCCATCTTCAAATTCGAAAATGCCGCTTTCATGTCCTGCATGAAACCGATGTATTCATCTTTGGTGAAAACAAAACCGTCGCCGGTATACGTAAAGTTTTCATCTAAGAGATTGTCAAGATCGTTCCAACGCCCTTCAAGAATTGCCAGCGATACGGCCAATGCTGTTTTTTTTACTTCTTCTTTTTCCATGAGTGCTCCTTTGTGTGAAAATATTTGAACATTGTTGTTGACGTCTCCAAAGTACAGAGATACCATGCATTCAACAAGATACTACCCAAAAAGGAAGCACTATCTTTTTGGGTAGTATAGTTTATTTTCACCTCTATGGTATGTATATTCAATTCATGAACAGATATAAATTAAACGGAACATACTATTATTGCCCCGTCGATCTTACGCTTCGCATTGTGGGTGGGAGATGGAAGGGTTTAGTCATCTGGAACCTGCGCGACAAGCCCAAACGGTTCGGTGAGTTGAAAAAAATCCTTGTTGCAATCAATGACAAGATGTTAACGCAAACATTGCGCGACTTGGAAGCGCACGGCGTTGTGACACGGAAAGTTCATGCAGTGGTTCCGCCCAAAGTGGAATACGCGCTGAGCAAAGAAGGGAAAAAACTGCTTTCCATTATGCAGGGAATGAGCGATTATGGGGAGAAGTTTAAGATAAAGAGACAATAGAGCTGGTTCTTTGGGCCAAATGAATGCATTTCGGTCAAAAAAACAGTCTGGGAAATACAAAAAGGGCTCCACGATTACACGGGAGCCCTTTCCTTTGTTACAAAATACGATCCGAGCAGATTATTTTATCAACAGAATCTTTCGCATCTGCGTTTTGCCGCTGGACGTAAGTCGCGTGAAATATACACCGCTGGCCAGCTTCGAAGCATTGAACACACGTTGGTGATACACGCCTGATTCCAAATACTCATTCGCTAGCGTCGCCACTTCCCGTCCGATGGCATCATATACTTTGAGCGACGTCATGCCCGATTGATGAAGTGTAAAACCGATGGTGGTTGAAGGATTGAACGGATTCGGATAATTCTGCGACAACAAAAACACCGTCAGAATTCCGGCGTCATCATTCTGATGCACGCTGGTGAACAGTCCCGTCAATAGTTCAACATCATCGATATACGCGCCGTCATTTTCATTCGATCCGTCCGCATGCATTCTGAACCTGATCCACACGGTCGCATTTCCCGCGCCAGTGAAATTGTCGAGGGAAACACGCTCGCGGGTCATCACTTCAAACGGCGAATCCAATCCGGTATGCATTCTCAAAATACTCCAATGGATGGAATCGCTGGAACATTCCACATACAACGTATCGCTTGGATCGATATACACTTTCCGGTAATAGCTCAGCTGCGCCGAAGAATGATTCGTCAGATCCAGCGACGTTTTCATTTGCAATGCATTATTGGAGTTCGGCGAGTATAAACCGTCGGGACTATCGGTGAATGAATACAATCCGGATTGATGCACCGTATTGTCGCGACCCCAGATACCGGTGGACCAAATGAACGGAGTATGGATCGGTCGTTCAAAGTCATCGATCATTTCTTTCCCGATGATGAACTGCAACGATCGGCCGGCAGGATACCGCCCAACATTCTTTGCATTGGATTTGTCCGCTGCTGCAAGGTAATACGAAACGACATCACCGGAATTGAGATCAGCCGCAGGAACGATCGTTCCGCGGTACTCGTTGTTGTTGCCGGTTGCAGTCATCTGTACCGATTGTTCAGCCGAACCATTCACTGAATATTTCACGATAATCGTGGCGGTATCCAACGGACTCCGGTCAGTAATTACTGTGGCAATTGTATACGGCCCTCGTCTCTTAATGGTATGCTGGATCGTATCGGCCACGGCAAACTGAGGAGCTGCGGTATCAGCCGAGATCTTGAATGATGTTATTTGGAACGGCAGGAACTGGGTTCCCGCTTTGATGAGAATGAAGTACGATACTGTCGTATTCAACGGCTGTGCTGGAATCGAAGAAGTAAATGCTCCGTTGCCGGACGCTGCCATGGCAATCTTAGTGAAGGGAAATTGCCCGGTGGTGCTCCAATATAGTGTCGCAGAAACCTGGTCGCTTCCTTTTACCGTGACAGAAACAGGATATGGTACTGTGGTATTCTCATTGTCGGTCAGCGGTGACGACGTCACGGAAAGTCCGTTCAGCCAATTGACTACCCGGTCCATGACGATGAAACGTGAGTTCGAATCGGTAATGGCTTCAAAGCCCCCGAACCCGAAATGCACGAGCCGGTAAGCACCGGCATACCGCACTGCGGTCGTCCGTCCTTTATACGATGTGCCGCCATTGACGATGAATACAGACTGGGAACCGTTGAGCGTATCCATCACATCGCCAAACTGCTCCCCGGCTTTCCGTCCAGGCTGGTAGCGGGTAAACGACAAGCCATTGCTGATGGAATCAGCCGGAACGCCGGCAATGTTTGCACTGCCGCCGTCATCTGCCACATACTTTGCATGAAGATACTTTTCATAAAATAGTTTCGACGCTCCATTGCTGTAACCGTACTCATTGGGAATTGTTGCACCGCCGACATCGCACATGTCCCAACCAATGTCCTGTCCGGAGATGAACAACTTTCCGCCATTATCCAGATACCCTGCCAATGCTGTACGGTCGGAGGAATCCAACGCAGGAAATGTCCATTCACAACCCCAAATAACGATATTGTAATTTTTCAATATCTCTGCTGTTGGCGATCCGCGTTGCGCATGGTCCCACACATCATAGACGATATTCAATTTTTTCAACGCCTGATAATAGTACCCTTCCACATTGTTTTTGCTGTCGTCATCATCTACAAACAGCAGTTTCGAGGAGATCGAAATGTTCCCCGTATATTCTTTGGAATATCCGTTGTCAGCCTTCAGAGCGATGGTATACGGAATGTTCATAGGAATTCCGTCAGGACTGATCGTCACTTCGAACGGCATCGCTGCATTCGACCGGATCGAGCTGTCATAGTTCGCCACACCGCGCAGCGTTCCGAAGTTCACGACTGATGTATTAACGGTCACCATCCATTGATATGCTGATGGGATTGTCAGCGTTGCCGTAAGATTCAACGCATCGCCCCAGGTGTTCTGCAGTGTGATACGTATCGCCCCTTTTTCACCCGGTTCTATGATTCCGTTATTATTACCACCGACAGAATCACGGATCGCAGTCTCTACAAAATTCACTTCAGGTGTCGGCTGGGGAATTGTTTCCGTCAGTGCACGAAGCGCATTGATCCTGCCGTAACCGAGTTTTCCTGCGAAGGTGGGATTCACCGCATCGATAGGGTCAGCGGTCCCTGCAATCTGCAGCATCACTTGCCCTGCGCTCCACGAAGGGTGCTGAGCACGAATCAGCCCCGCAAGCCCCGCCACAAGCGGCGATGCCATGGAGGTGCCGCTGTATGCGGAAGAATATCCGCTAGGAATAGTGCTCGTAATGGAAACTCCGGGCGCAAAGACTTTTACAAAATTCGGCCGGCCATAGTTTGAAAATCCTGCTTTTTTATCCGTCGCATCCGATGCGCCAACCGCCAATACTCCGGTGTAATTCGAAGGGAAATGAGCCGTTAGTTCATTATTGACGCCAACCCCGTTCGCATCGCCGTTTCCGGCAGCAGCAACAATCAGGACATTCTTCTTCAATCCATAAAGAATCACATCCTGCCCAAACTTTGACCAGCTGCTGGGACCACCCCAACTGGCATTGATCACATTCGCGCCATTATCGATAAGATACAACAAACCTTCGTACCCGAAATAGATGCTGGAACTTCCGGCCTGGTCTGTGCCATGTTTTGTTGCAAGCAACCGGCATTTGAATCCCATACCGGAAATGCCCTTCCCATTATTAGTGGTAGCAGACGCAGTTCCTGCAACATGCGTTCCATGAGGATTACCGCCGTACGGATGCGGATCGTTGTCCTGAGTGAATGTGGTGTTGGTCGGTCCGACAAAATCCCACCCTCTCCAATCATCAATGAAACCATTTTGGTCGTCATCAACGCCATTCGACCGCTTGTCCTTGGAGAGATTATCTAATCCCATCTCCCCCGCATTGTAATAAAGATTCCCTTCAAGGTCTTCATGGCTGTAATCCATTCCTGAATCGCAAATACCGATGACGACAGAAGTATCCCCCATCGAGATTCCCCACGCTTCTTCCGCCAATACTTTCTTGAGATTATACATGGAAGAATAGAACGGGTCGTTCGGAACAACGGTCGTGTCGGTATGATAGATATATGACGGTTCAGCATATTCAACCGACGGATCGTTGTTGAAATCCTTCGCTGCATTCTGTACGTCATAATATTCCGGAAACGTCACCTTATACCAACGGGTGAATCGCTCGTCGATCTTTTTCGCATTTGCCTGAAACAGCGAGGTGATGGTGCGGACTTGATAGTTCTGCATCACCGGCGCCATTGCGGTCGTCACAGGAGCATCGCCGGCAGCGCTTTTCAGTTTCACATACAGCACTCCGGGAATTGTTTCCGGTTTTTGATTTTCAGACTGCTGCGTATTGCCGGCGAAGAGCAGCGAAGTGCCAAGCAATGCTGCAACGAACAAAACAACATTGTATCTCGTTACCTGTACCATTCCGTTCTCCTGAATTCAAAAACAGGGGCTCGTTGTAGACACAAGCCCCTGTTCGTGTGTGAAGCAGAAATTATTTCAGCAGCATCATTTTTTTCGTCGCAACGAAGCTGCCGGCTTCGATTCTGTAAATATACATTCCGGAAGCAACTTGCAGTCCCGAATTATTGCGGCCGTTCCATTCCACTTTGTGGAATCCCGCAGCCGTCTGTTCGTTCATAAGGGATCGCACTTCGCGGCCAAGAATATCAAAGATCCTGATGGATACGTTCGCATTCGTCGGCAAAGCGTATCTGATCGTCGTTGCCGGATTGAACGGATTGGGATAGTTTTGATCGAGCGCAAACTCGGTCGGAATTCCTGTCAACAGATCCTCCGTTCCGGTCCAGAAGTTATGATAGGTAATAATGAGTCCGCTTTCTCCCACACCCCAGCCGCGCTGATAGGTAGGTCCGCCGACAAAGTTCAGGTCGCGGATGAAATCCGACGAACCGACAAAAGTCAACAGCCATGTTTTGCCGAGATCGAAGCTCACGAACACGTCGCGTCCTTGTGCCGCCCAGAAGGTATTGCCGATTGCACTGAGACCCAGAACGTATCCTGTTCCACCAGTTGTGACCTGTGTCCATGTGACCCCACCGTCGGTTGTTCTTGCTATTGCATCAAGACCACCCGCAACGCCAAATTTCGTTCCATTGAAGACCACTCGATCAATTTCACCGTTGATTGGTGTCTGCGACGCTTCCCAAGATGTGCCTCCATCGGTCGTCCGGATCACACGGCCATAGGTTGTGCCGAACCAGAGATTATTTTGACCAAACACGAACAGACTATTGTTCAGACCGTATTCTGGCTGTACCAGGTTCGATAACCGTGCCGGCTGAGCTCCGGTTCTTTCCCACGTTATGCCAGCGTCGGTTGTCTTCACCACGGTAAACGATTTGCTTACCGGATCGCCAACGGCATATCCACCTGTCGAGCTGTACATTTTTACTGCATTGATAAATCCGCCATTTTCAGCGAAAACACTTGTCCAGCTTGCTCCTCCGTTTCCTGTTCGTAAGATTTGAGCCGGTTGTCCGTTTGGATTGGAGGAGACCATCGCGATGTTTTGGTCCAATGCTTCAATATTATAAATACTGGCGGGAATACCTGCAATGCCAGTTGATGTCCAAGTTGCACCACCGTCAGTAGTCCGCAGTACTTTCGGCCCTTCACCAGCAGCCCACGCGATTTTTTCATTCACTGCTTTCACGCTTTGAAGGTTGTTCTGCGTGCCGGAGAGATTCAACGTCCAGCCGGTGCTGACAAAGATATTGGCAACCGCAGTATCGTTGGAGCGGTCTTGATCATTCGCCAGCATAGTCCATGCTTTCAGTTCGTGAATTCCTTGCGACGGTTTCGCCCAGTTGATGAACAATGTATCGGTTCCGCCAACAAGCAAGGGACGTGTATTGTTCACTTCACCGCTGACAACCGTTGTATCTCCGGTATAGTGGATTGCATACGTGTTTTGCACCGAGGCGCCGAAGTTTCGTACAAGCACTCTAAACTTCAATGTATCGCTCGATACCAGACGCTGAATCGTGGTCACTCCGATATCGTTGTCCGAAACTAAACCGATGAATTCATCGGCGCCGATGCACGGCTTGAACGGATTGCGCTCTTGACCGTCGATATCAGCGAAGATTCCCGATACAGGCGTTCCGCCGCTGTAGATCATTGTCGCTTTTGTCGAATCGATATGAAGATCCGCCGTTGAAACGAAGTTGGCGTTGACAGAAATGCTGTTGATATCCTTCCCGCGTTTCTGCCACTCAGAAAGATCCGTATAGTGCGATCCGCTCGAGTACCCGGCAATAAACATGTTCGGATCGCTGAGTGAATACCAGTTGTTATGGTTCGCAACGATATTGCCCAAGGAATCATCTATCACGAATGCAAAACTACTTGAATTCTTCAGGAACGGCTTTCGAAGATTGATGCCGATGTTGTTTAACCACACCTGCGACCGGTTAGGATCGGCCGACCAAGTGCTTTGCATCGCCGCACTGAACTGGCCTGTGGAATCTGTCATGAGCACGGTATTGTATGCGATCGTATCATTCTGTCCGGTACCGGCTCTGATGCCGATGGAACCAAAACCGTTCCCCTGCGTTCTGTCATCGATACCGGT
>JBAYJG010000027.1:0-18482 GCA_041665225.1 Bacteroidota bacterium | reverse complement strand
GGTAGGGAATATCGCTGAAATGTTTCCGTATAGATTCGCGCTATTCGTACTATCATGATTCTCTTTCGACAATAGCATACTATGAAAAACGACATTGCACAAGGCCTTAACTGTCCCATTCCGATGAATGACTATGCAACGGTAGTTCTTGCGCATGGCGGCGGCGGAAAGCTGACTCATCAGTTAATTGAACAGGTGTTCAAAAAACATTTCTCGAATCCTGATTTGGACCTGATGCATGATGGCGCGATGGTGGAGATAGGCAATGGAAGAATAGCCATTTCAACGGACTCGTACGTTGTTAGTCCCATTATTTTCCCGGGCGGAAATATCGGCGAACTTGCTGTCAATGGAACAGTGAATGATATTGCCATGTGCGGAGCACAGCCAAAATATCTTTCAGCATCGTTTATCATAGAAGAAGGACTGAATATTGGAGAGTTAGAAACTATCGTGCAATCGATGGCTTTGGCAGCAAAAAAATCTGGTGTTTCAATCGTTACCGGAGATACGAAAGTAGTTCCTCGCGGAAAAGCAGACAAGCTCTTCATTACGACAGCAGGAGTGGGAACGATCCCCCCAGGTAGGAATATACACCCATCCTGCATTCATGCCGGTGACTTTATCATCTTGAGCGGAACAATCGCCGATCATGGGATGGCGATCATGTCTGTTCGGGAGGGATTGGAGTTCGAATCCGAAATTTCATCCGATACGATTGCACTCAATGGAATGGTGGAAGCGATGTACCATGTTTCATCGAATATTCATTTCTTGCGCGATCCCACGCGGGGTGGAGTTGCCAGCACATTAAACGAGATAGCATCATCGGCAAAAAAAGGGATTCGATTAACCGAACGGTCAATTCCGGTGAATGATACTGTCCGTTCTGCATGCGAAATTCTTGGGTT
Source organism: Bacteroidota bacterium (assembly GCA_041665225.1). Taxonomy (GTDB): domain Bacteria; phylum Bacteroidota; class Ignavibacteria; order UBA10030; family UBA8401; genus UBA8401. The sequence continues at coordinate 17,571 of JBAYJG010000027.1, read as the reverse complement.
CGATCCGCTCTATGTAGCAAATGAAGGGAAATTGATTGCAATCGTTTCGTCCGCCGATGTGGATATTATCCTTTCTGCAATGCGAAAGCATCCGGCGGGAAAACATGCTGCAGTGATTGGTACTGTGACCGACGATCACCCTTCCATTGTTATTCTTCAAACAATCATCGGCGGTGAGCGTGTTGTGGATATGATTACCGGTGAACAATTGCCGAGAATTTGTTAAAAATATTTTTTGAGGTTCACACGCATTGTTATGAACCATGACAAAGCGTGATGTAAATTTGGTACAAAAAAAACGGCGGAAAAATCCGCCGTTTTTTTAATTCAGTGCGCTCGTTCTTTTATACGTTCGGAACTTCTCGTCCCATCATTTTATAGATATCAATGATCTGCTGTGCGTTTTCTTTCGCGTCCTGATGATTTGGATCAAGTTTCAATACTTCACGGTATTGCTTTAATGCACTTGGATATTTCACTTTGGGTGCAAGCGTATCATTGAACATGAAGTAATGCCCGAATTTCAGGTGTGCGGAGATTAGGGATTGTTTCAGCGCAGGATCGTTCGGACTGGACTTTGCGAGATCATCCATAATCTGGATTCCCTGCTCATACTCTCCGGTATTGATCAATGCATTGGCGTGGTTCAATTTATCGGCATCAGCCTTTGGTTCGGTGCATCCGATCAAAAGGGCGATAACAGCGACGGCAAACAGTCGGTAGGTCATTCGTTGGGTTCCTTTCTTTTTCTCAACTCCGCTATAAGTGTACGAAAGATTCCGCAAAAAATACACTATTCTTTCTTCTTTTTCACCGGAACATTTTTTATTTTAGACACGTCTATACTTTCGCTTCTATGCCGGGGCATCCTGCGGCATCAAAAAACTAAAATGTCAGCCACCTTGGTTGTGGATTATTGTTTGCTTGGTGTCTGACATCTTGATTTTAAAATTCGGAGGAATAATGAACTACGACATCAAAGCGATCAACGAAAAGGTCCAAAAAGAGAGCGCCTTTGTCGATCTTTTGACGCTTGAAATTAACAAGGTAATTATCGGCCAGAAACACATGGTCGAACGCCTGCTGATTGGTCTATTGGCAAACGGACATATCCTATTGGAAGGGGTGCCGGGACTTGCAAAAACCCTGGCGATCAAAACCCTGGCGTCGGCCATCGATGCAAAATTCCAGCGCATTCAGTTTACGCCGGACTTGCTCCCCGCAGACCTCGTCGGAACACTCATCTACAACCAGAAGGATGGTAAATTCCAGACCAAAAAAGGACCCATCTTCTCCAACTTTATCCTGGCGGATGAGATCAACCGTTCCCCCGCAAAAGTGCAAAGTGCGCTGCTTGAAGCGATGCAGGAGCGTCAGGTAACCATCGGCGAAGAAACATTTAAACTGGATGAACCATTCCTGGTGCTTGCAACACAGAATCCTATCGAACAGGAAGGTACCTATCCACTTCCGGAAGCGCAGGTGGACCGGTTCATGCTGAAAGTGAAGATCGGTTATCCGTCAAAAGAAGATGAACTGGGCATCATGCGGCAAAACGTTTCCGGAAAGTTTACGGAAGTGAAACCGGTGGTCTCCACAAAAGAGATTTTGAAAGCCCGTTCATCGTTGCAGGAGATCTATATGGACGAGAAGATCGAACGGTACATTCTGGATATCGTTTTTGCCACTCGAAATCCGAAGGAAGCTCAACTACCGAACCTGGCAAATCTTATCAACTATGGTGCTTCACCGCGCGCGACCATCTCGATGGCACTTGCGTCGAAGGCGTATGCGTTTATCAAACGCCGCGGGTATGTTATCCCCGAAGATGTTCGCGCAGTTGCAATGGATGTGATGCGCCACCGCATCGGTGTTACCTACGAAGCGGAAGCAGAAGAGGTCACCTCCGAAACGATTGTCCAAGAGATTCTGAACAAGGTCGAAGTACCGTAGGAGGGGAAAAAAGAGTTTTGAGTGTTGAGTTGTTCATCACAATTTCAATCTAATATTAGAAAGCAAGACAAGTTTCCATTGTCCATTATCCATTAACAATTAACAATTAACAATTGCTTTCCCGTGACCACCGCTGAATTACTTAAAAAAGTTCGTCAAGTCGAGATCAAAACCCGTGGGATGGTGAACCAGGTCTTCTCCGGCGAATACCACTCTGTCTTCAAAGGACGGGGAATGGAGTTCTCCGAAGTGCGGGAATATTCCTACGGCGACGATATCCGAAAGATCGACTGGAACGTGACGGCGCGAAATAATAAACCGTTCATCAAGATCTTTGAAGAAGAACGCGAGTTGACGGTGATGCTGGTTGTCGATGTGAGCCGTTCCGGACAGTTCGGCACCGTCAATGCAACAAAAAATGAGATTGCCACGGAGATCTGTGCCGTGCTGGCATTTTCCGCCATCAGGAACAATGACAAGGTCGGATTGATTCTGTTCTCGGACACCGTGGAAAAATTCATTGCACCAAACAAAGGGAAATCGCATATCCTCCGCATCGTGCGCGAGCTGCTTTCGTATCAGCCGAAAGGTACCGGTACGAATATCAGCGGCGCATTGCAATATCTGAACAGCGTCATTAAAAAACGGTCAATCAGTTTCGTACTTTCCGATTTTATCGATAAGGAGTATGATAACGCTTTGCGCATTGTCAGTAAACGGCACGACGTGATTGCCGTGACGATGAACGATCCGCGCGAACGCGAACTGCCGAAACTCGGTCTTATCAAAATGAAGGATGCGGAATCAGGACAGGAACGATGGATCGATACGAGCGACCAGAATATTCAGCGCTCGTTTAAACAATACTGGAAACAGCACGACGAACGGATGAAGAAAGCATTCCTCTCCACAAAAGTGGACAGGATTACTATTGAAACGAATAAACCATACCTGCGACCGTTGGTGGATTTCTTCAAGATGAGAGAAGCACGAGCATAATATCCCGAATAGTATTACGTAAGTGAAAATTTTCAAATGAGATTACTTTCAACATTTCTTTGTCTCTGCAGTCTGGCATACTCTCAGGATGTCACCGTCACTGCAAGCGTTGATTCGCAATCTGTCTCGTTAGGAGACTGGATTCGATATTCCGTGGAAGTGAAGCATCCGGCGTCTGTCGCAGTCACCTTCCCGTTGCAGAAGGACACGATCGGTTCATTCGATATTGTGCAGCAAGATTCTCTAATACGTTCGGAGCAGAACGGTACTACTGAACTGAAAAAGAATTTCGTTATTGCAAAATATGAAGCGGGGAACTTTACCATCCAGCCGTTCAGGGTGCAGTATGCTGGGACGGATGGTAAGATGGTGACTGCAGTATCAAATCCAATTCCGGTAGAGATTCGAAGTGTTGAGATTGATACAACACAGTCGATTCGTGATGTGAAACCGCCAATGACCGTTCCAATGTCCGCCGAAGAGATCGCGATGTATGTCGGCATTGTCCTCGCATTAGCGGGACTTGGATATGGCCTCTATTATTACATGAAAAAGAGGAAATTAGCTGCAGGTGAAATCGAAGAAGAGGCAAAACCGGACATCCCTCCGCATGTATTGGCCTTACTGCAACTGGATGAACTGGAGGCAAAACGGTTGTGGCAGGCAGGAGAGATCAAAGCGTATTATTCTGAAGCGACAGAAATTATCCGCCGATATTTCGAATTACGGTACGGCATCATGGCGCTGGAAATGACCTCCGCTGAAGTGATGTCGCAGTTAGACAAGTTCAAGATGGAAAAAATGACGTTCTCTGATATTGAGACTCTTTTAACAGGATCGGATTTGGTAAAGTTTGCAAAGTACCAGCCGGTTGCATCCGAAAATGAACAGGTGATACCGCAAGCGCGCTCAATTGTAGAACGCACAAAGCCGGTCAATGAACCGGCCTCAGCAGTGTAGATTACTCATGGCAGACATTACATTTGCAAATCCAGAAATATTGTTTCTCTTGCTCCTTGTTCCGGGATTGTCGGTCTGGTATTATTATCGGTTGCAGGCAAAAGAAAGCGACATTCGCTATTCCACATTGCAACCATTTGCATTGGTCACCTATAGCGCTAAGGAACGTCTCCGTCATTTGCCTTTTGTTCTCAGAATGATTGCTCTCATGTTGATCATTATTGCATTAGCCCGGCCGCAATCGACATCGAAAGGGGAGAATGTGTATTCCGAAGGAATCGATATTGTGCTCGCACTCGATATTTCCGGCAGCATGCTTGCGGAAGATTTCCAACCGAACAGGATCGAGGCGGCGAAGAATGTTGCACAGGATTTTATTAGTGGCAGGACGAACGACAGAATCGGACTGGTGATCTTCTCCGGCGAAAGTTTTACTCAATGTCCGCTTACAGTGGATTATGAAGTGCTGAAAACTCTTATCAAGCCTTTAAAGAGCGGCATGATTGAAGATGGAACAGCGATCGGACTTGGGCTTGCGAATGCAGTGAACCGTCTGCGCGAGAGCAAAGCCAAGAGTAAAGTGATCATTCTGCTAACGGATGGTGTAAACAATCGCGGTGAGATCGATCCGATCACTGCGGCACAAATTGCTCAATCGTTCGACATTCGTGTTTACACGGTCGGTGTCGGTACGATCGGCGAAGCACCGTACCCGGTGCAAACGCCGTTCGGAATCCGGTACCAGATGGTGCCGGTAGAGATCGATGAAAAAGTAATGAAGCAGATCGCGGAGATGACGGAAGGACAGTATTTTCGTGCAACGGACAATAAGAAATTGCGCTCAATCTACCAGGAGATTGATCATCTGGAGAAAACCCGTGTCGAGGTGCGGTCGTACCGCCGCTACACTGAGTTATTCTACTCGTTCATTTTCGTTGCACTCGTTTTGTTGATTGGTGATATTGGATTGTCTTCCACATGGCTGCGGAAGATTCCGTAATAATACAACGCCGGAGTATGAAAGAGCGGAGAGAGATAATGAACGAGAATTGATCAACGATTTCAGCAAAGGGAGGGAATTGCGATGATCAAATATTTTCTGATTGCGAATAATACCCTGATTGAATCCGACTCACCGGCAAGCCCGATTGTGTTGTATCTCAATCCCGATGCTTCTGAAAAAAGCGTTTTGACCAGTGAATGCCAGCTCGATGAACACACGCTCTCATCAGCGCTCGATCCCGATGAGATCTCGCGGGTGGAGTTTACTGATGATAGAACACTGTTGATCTGGAAACGCCCTAAAAATTATTCGGGTGAAGAAGCGTTTTTGTTTAATGTGACATCTGTAGGTCTGTTCCTGATCAAGGAAAGATTGATTTTGGTGGTGACGGAAGATATAGTTCTGACAAGTCCGTCGGTGCGCCAGATGGTCCGGCTTGTGACGCCTGTGGATGTGTTGCTGAATTTCCTTTATATCACTATTCATCATTATTTAGAACATTTGAAAGTGATGAAAATGATATCCAGGGAGCTGCATTTGAAGATCAATACGTCGATGGAGAATCGGCATCTGATCCAAATGTTCAATCTGAGTGAAAGCCTTGTGTATTATGCCAATGCCATTAACAGCAACCATGCGGTGCTGACCAAACTCAGAAATAGCGCGGAGAAAATGAATCTACCCGCACCTACGATCGAGTTTCTGGACGACCTGATCATTGAGAACAACCAGTGTTTCAAGCAGGCGGAGATCTACAGCACGGTATTTTCCGGATTAATGGATGCGCGGGGAAATTTGGTAAACAACAACATGAATGTGCTGTTGAAGAATTTAACGGTCATCAATGTCATTTTTCTCCCCTTAAATTTGTTGGCAAGTATCGGTGGGATGTCGGAATTCAGTATGATGACGCACGGGATCGATTGGCGAATTTCCTATTCGCTCTTTTTCATCGGCATGCTGATGATTGGGTGGTTAACGTTCCTTCTCTTGGGAAAGATTAATTTTGCGAACAGCGGCTTGAAACGAAGAAAACAAAGACCGTAAGCGGCAGACTCTATTATAAAATAACACCATATGTTTAGATTTGCACATCCTGATTATTTATACTTGTTGACGCTGATTCCTGTGTTGCTGGTGCTGTTCGCCTATGCGCGAATGCAAAGCAGTAAAGCACGAAAACAGTTTGCTGTGACCGAACTGTTTATCCGCCTGACGGAACAACATAGCATACGGAAGGGAGCAGTGAAGTCGACGTTGATCCTTTTCGCGTTTGCTTTTCTTGTTGTAGCCCTGGCAAATCCGCAGGTTGGTACCCGGATGGAAGAAGTGAAACAGGAAGGCGTTGACCTCTTCGTTGCGTTGGATGTTTCCAAGTCGATGCTTGCGGAGGACATTAAACCGAATCGTCTCGAAAAAGCGAAATATGAGTTGAGAAATCTCATCGAACGACTGGCTGGCGATAAGATCGGCGTCATCGTCTTTTCCGGAGAAGCATATACGCAGTTCCCGTTGACCGTGGATTATAGCGCTGCAAGCCTGCTGCTGGATGTTGTGGACGTCGAGTCCGTTCCAAATCCCGGCACAGCGATCGGATCAGCTATTGCACAGTCAATGAAATCCTTCAATTTTGAGGAACCGTCCACCAAAGTACTTGTGATCATGACAGACGGTGAGAATAATGCGGGTGATGCGATCGAGCAGGCAAAGATTGCTGCCGAAAAGGGAGTGCGGATCTATACAGTTGGACTCGGTTCATCGTCTGGTGCTCCGATTCCCATCTATAATGGAACAGGTCAACAGGTGGATTTCAAGCGGGACCGTTCCGGAAATGTCGTGTTGACGAAGTTGGATGAAGTTTCCCTGCAAGAGATTGCTTCAATTGGAAAAGGACATTATTACCGGGCAACAAATTCACAGGATGAACTGGATGCCATTTATAAGGATATTAACACCTTGGAGAAACGTGAATTCGGAGTAAAACAATTCACGGAATTCGATGATAAGTTTCAGTATTTTCTTTTTATGGCGTTCGTGCTGCTGTTTATTGAAGCGATCCTTTCCGATAAGAAGACGGAATGGCTCGCTCGGTACAATCCATTTCGCAGTTTAATGGGAACGGAGAAGGTGAAATGAGAATTATACTGCTTTGCGCGTTTTTGCTCGGTACATTCGTCAATGCGCAATCAATCAGATCCTTAGTGAACAACGGCAATGAGCTGTACGAGAAAAAACAGTATTCGGATGCCGAAGCGGAATACAAGAAGTCGCTGGAAAAGGAAAAGGAACTGATGGAAGGAGCGTACAATCTTGGTAACGCTGTACATAAACAGCAGCGCTTTGATGAGGCGATCCAAAATTATACTCAGGCATTAAGCAAAACGAATGATAAAGAAACACAGTCGAAGATTCACTATAACATCGGCAATGCGCATTTCGAAGCGAAGCAATATCAAGAAAGTATCAATTCCTATAAGCAGGCGCTGAAGCTGGATCCTAATGATGAAGATGCAAAATATAACCTGGCATATGCGTCGCGGATGTTGAAACAGCAGCAGCAACAGCAGAAGCAGCAACAAAAGAACGAGAACAAAAACAAAAAACAGGATAAACAGGATCAGCAAAAACAGGAACAGCAGCAAAAGCAGGATCAGCAAAAGCAGGAACAACAAGAGCAACAGCAGCAAATGGCTCAGCAGCAAAAAGAAGTGTCGAAGAAAGAAGCGGAACGCATACTTGAAGCTCTGAAGAATGACGAGAAGAACACCCAAAAGAAAGTCCGTAAAAAAGCGCCTGTACGGATGAATGTGGAAAAAGACTGGTAATCATCATTGAATATGAACCGTAGGATAATAAACAGTTTTCTGATGCTTTTGTGCGTCGCGGCAGGAGTACTTCTTGCACAAGATCCGTCATTCACGGCCGGCGTGGATAAGAATCCCGTTGCTGCAGACGAACAATTCACGCTGGAATTTACTATCACCACATCGGGTGCGAGTGCTCGCAATTTCAAAACACCCGACCTGGGAAAGTTTCTCGTGCTTTCTGGTCCGAACCAATCCACAAGCATGCAGATCATCAACGGTGCGGTCTCGTCATCGCAATCATTTAGTTATGTGCTGCAGGCGCGTGAAGCGGGGAAATTCACGATTGGTTCTGCAACCATTGATGTCGGCGGTAGTCAACTGAGGTCCAATCCAATCGAACTGACAGTCATAAAGTCTGCAGGAAAAAAACAATCACAGGTACAGTCATCGCAAGGACAGGCAGTCGACATTGGGGACAATATTTTCCTGCGGGCAATAGTCGATCGTTCACGTGTCTATCAGGGTGAGCAGATCACGGTCACCTACAAGATCTATACCCGCGCACGCATCGTCAATTACTCCATCAATAAGCTTCCGACGATGACCGGTTTTTGGGGTGAGGAATTGCAGTTGCCGCAACAAGTCAATCTGACGAACGAAGTGTTGAATGGCAAACAATATCAGGTCGGTGTCTTAAAGAAAATGGCGCTCTTTCCGACTCAAAGTGGCTCGCTCGACATCAATCCCATGGAACTCACATGCCAGGTGCAGATCCAGACAAAGCGGCGCTCCAACGACATCTTCGATCAATTTTTCAACGACCCGTTTTTTGGTGCGCAGACGGCAAATGTTCCGCTGAAGAGCGATCCGGTGAAGGTCACGGTGCTTCCTCTGCCGCAGAATCCAGTGCCAGAATCTTTCCAGGGTGCTGTCGGGAAATTCACGCTGAGCGCTTCGCTGAACAAGCGCAGAGCAAAGACCAATGAGCCGATATCATTGAAGGCGACGATCCAAGGGACAGGTAATGTAAAGATCTTGGAAGCGCCGAAACTGAAACTGCCGACCGATTTCGAGCAATACGATCCAAAAGTGAAGGAAGATATTGAAAGGACCGGGACGGCGATCAACGGAACAAAGACGTTTGAATGGCTCATCGTTCCGCGGTATCCGGGAGAGAAAAAAATCCCGGCGCTTGAGTTTTCCTATTTTGATGTCGGTCAGCGTCGGTACGTAACACTGCGTACAAATGAATTTAACGTGCTGGTTGAAAAAGGGAGCGCTGAAGCGCCGCAAAACGCCGCTGGTTTGTCGAAGGAAGACGTCCGGTTGTTGAACCAGGATATACGGTTTATAAAGACTGATGCAGGAACCTTCCGCGATAAGAATAAAGAATTATTTGATCCGACAGCTGCAATCACGATGACAATTATTCCGTTTGCCGCCTTTCTTGCGCTGTTGTTCCACCGTAAGAAGGCACTCTCCGAAATGTCGGACGTCGTATCATTCCGCTCTCGCAAAGCACTGAAGATTGCCGCAAAGAAACTTGCCAATGCCAAGATGCTGCTTCATGCGAACAAATCCGAAGCATTCTATGCGGAGGTATCAACTGCCATGTGGCAGTACGTTTCTGATAAACTGGCAATTGACCGCGCAGAACTCTCCATTGAAAATGTTATGCAAAAGCTGCAGGATAAAAAGATCTCTGAAGATCTGACACAGAAGATTATTAATCTTCTAGAATCGTGTGAATTCGCCCGATTTGCTCCCGGCAGTTCATCTCAAGAAGAAAAAAATAAAATGTACGAAATGGCAAGCAGTATCATTGTCGCGGCAGAACGGGAGTTGGTAAAATGAGGATGATGAAGATCTGCATATATGTACTATTCGCAGCAGCAACTGTCCTGGCGCAGACCGAGGAACTGTCATCGGTTTTTGAGGATGCAAACCGTCTGTACCTGGAACAGAAATATGATGCAGCTATCACGCGTTATGAATCGATCGTTAAGAACGGGTACGAAAACGGTGAAGTATATTTCAATCTTGGGAATGCATATTACAAATCCGGGAAATTACAGCTCGCCGTATTGAACTATGAGCGTGCTAAAAAGTTCATACCGAATGACGAAGATCTGGCATTCAACCTACAACTCGTTAATATCCAACTAACAGACAAGATCGAGGCGATCCCGGAACTCTTCATCTATCGCTGGGCGGAATCACTGCTGACAGTGTTTACACTCGATACTATGCTGTGGATGATGTATGCATTCTTCCTGTTGGCATTGGCGTCATTTTCATATTATTTATTTGCTGAAACCTATGAACAGCGCCGATATTCTTTGATGACCGGCATGATTTGTTCGGTATTGTTAACCCTCGGCATTGCTAATTTTGTCGTCCAATCGTATCGGCAATCGAACACCGAATTTGCTGTTGTGATAACCGATGTTGCAAACATTAAATCAGCACCGGACAGTAAAGGAAACGATCTTTTCGTAATCCATCGAGGATTGAAAGTGCAAGTGCTGGACAATGTGAATAAATGGTTTAAGATCCGCCTGGCAGACGGCAAGGTCGGCTGGATTCCCGAAAAAGAGATCGAAACAATTTAGCATCGACTTATGAAGAAGAGATCATTTGTCCAAAGAATATCACTTCGTGCCTCCGCACATGATGTCTATGAAGCGTTGATGGATTCGAAAAAACACGAAAAGCTTACCGGTAGCGCAGCGACGATCAGCAGAAAAGTTGGCGGAAAATTTTCCGTCTACGATGGTTATGCGGTCGGTAAAAATATTACACTGAAAGCAGATGAATTGATCGTACAATCCTGACGGGCAGCGGATTGGGAAGAAGGTGAAGTGTCTGAAGTTACCTTTAAAATAGCTTCAATAGGCCGCGGTTGCCGTTTCACGTTTACTCAAAAGAATATCCCTCCCAAACATTTTTCAGCGATAAAAAAAGGTTGGAATGATTTTTATTGGAAACCGATGAAAGAAATGCTTGAAATTTGGTGAAATAAACTGGTTTTTTGAATATTGTCAAAGCTCCGATTTCTCCCTATCTCATTAAAAAATCTGCAACTTAACCCGATTTTGACTCGTAAAGTCTAGCAACCTGAATTCTGGGAGATTTACTTTATGATCAAAGTCCAAATATCACCAATTGCCGCTTTCTTCATCACCGCGGCTGCATTTTTGTTCCTCGGCAATGTTCAACCAAATACGACAGACTCTCCGAATACCCCTCCGCAAGATTCAGATTCCAAAAAATATTTCATCACCTTAAAGGATTTCACCGCCGAAGAAGTTAAAGGCCTTGGATTTACTCTGTCCAAAGACGTCACAGTCCATATCAATGCAGTCGGCGGCGGCAGTAAAAGCGCATGGAAAGAAATCTTCGGGGCCAGAACCCACTCCAATGACATGTTTGCAGCAGGATGGATTATTGATGCCGATACTCGAGAGGTTGTCTGGGAAATGACAATGGATAATACATCAGGGCGGGAAGAGAACAGGACATGCGAAGATGAAGTGAAATTAAAACAGGGATTGTATGAAGTGTACTATGCTGCGTATGGATTTTCCTCCAGCTCATCTTTCGGGAACTATACCTCAATCAATATCGATCGCCGGGAAGGAAAATCGCGGAACAAGTTTGATAAATTTTTGAAATGGTTTGACGACGATTATAGTTCCTTGTACGATGAATTCATGGACCGTGCACGGGACGAATACGGGATATTATTATCAGTTCCAGCAGGGGAAGAGAAATCCGTTCAAACATTCAATGCACCGAAGAAGAATCCGAACACCGTGTTTGCCGCCACCGGTGTGGGTGACGGTGCCTATGTTCGTAAAAAATTGACGGTAAATAAAGACGTCACACTATCGGTCTACGCACTGGGCGAAGGTCGCGGACGGGATGAGGTCTTTGATTATGGATGGATCACGAATACAGACACTCGTGAACGCGTGTGGGAAATGCGGTATGGGAACACCGACTACGCTGGAGGAGCATCGAAGAATGTATTGTTTAACGGCGATGTTCGTCTTTCCAAAGGGAGTTATGAACTGAGCTTCGTAACGGATGATTCACACTCTCGTGAGGATTGGAACTCCAAACCGCCGTATGATCCGTTCAATTACGGTGTCACCATCATTGCAAAGGATGAATCGGATAAATCGGCGGTGAGTGTTGGTGACTATAATTTTGAAAAGAACAATATCATTGTACAGCTGACCAGAATCCGGAACAATGAATTTGTACAAGCAGGATTCACACTGAAAGAAGAAACCCGGCTGCATGTGTATGCTTTGGGAGAAGGAGACATCATTCCCAGAGTGAAAGTGATGGGGAAAACGATTCCAGAATTTGAATCGAAAGCAATGGTGGAAATGCATGCAAAATCAATGGCAGATTACGGCTGGATCATCAATGCCAAAACACGCGAACATGTCTGGGATATGAATGATCGGAATACGACGCACGCCGGCGGAGCACGCAAGAACCGGCTTGCTGACGAGTTCATCACTCTGCCGGCGGGCAATTATCTTGTCTTTTATCAGACGGACGATTCCCATGCTTATAACGACTGGAATGATGATAAACCCTTCGATGCGGAATCGTATGGTATTACGGTGATGGGTGCGGGAGAGAATTTCAACATGAAGAACATTACGAAATTTGAAGAGACAGAAGATGGCAATATCCTGGCGCAATTGATTAAGGTGCGGGATGATCGGCACGTTCACCAAAAATTTACGCTCGAAAAAGCAATGAAGGTCCGCGTCTATGCAATCGGCGAAGGTGTTGGCAATGAGATGGCGGACTATGCGTGGATTGAAAATGCAAAGACAGGCGATGTTGTGTGGGAAATGACCTATCGTACGACAACATATGCCGGCGGAGCCAAAAAGAATCGAATGTTCGACAAGGGTGTCTATCTAGAAAAGGGAGAATACGAAGTCCATTACCAGACAGATGATTCGCATGCGTTCAATGACTGGAATGACGATCCGCCGGAAGATAGGACACATTGGGGAGTGACGATCTATAAGGAACAGTAAAGGCAGACTGATGAAAACGTTTGCATAGGCCTGACGGGAAACCGTTGGGCCTTTTTTTTATACGCTCTTTCCGGTACGGAACAGACGGAAAGAATCCCTTCAATCTTTTTTCTTGCCGGAATTTTTTCTATCTTTTCGTAAACCTATTCATTTTTCTTCAGCCTACAACCGGAGCATGTGTGTCAACTTCTCAACTTGATCAACTCTGTATCAATACAATTCGCACCTTATCTATCGACGGCGTTCAAAAAGCGAAATCAGGTCATCCCGGCATGCCGATGGGTGCAGCTGCGATGGCGTATGTCATTTGGACAAAATTCTTAAAGCATAATCCTTCCAATCCTCACTGGACGAACCGGGACCGTTTTGTACTCTCCGCGGGACATGGTTCGATGCTTTTATATTCATTACTGCACTTGACCGGTTATGACCTGACACTGGACGATCTTCAGCAATTTCGTCAATTAGGCAGTAAAACACCCGGCCATCCGGAGTTTGGCCACACTGCCGGTGTAGAAACAACTACCGGACCGCTCGGACAAGGATTTGCTAATGGCGTCGGCATGGCTATCGCGCAACGCTATCTAGCTGCGACGTTCAATAAGCCTGAGTTTCCGATGATCGATTATTTCATCTACGCTATTTGCGGCGATGGAGACCTGATGGAGGGTGTTGCGTCAGAAGCGGCGTCATTGGCTGGTCATCTGAAGCTTGGAAACATCATCTATCTCTATGATGACAATAACATCAGCATTGATGGAAGTACTGGTCTTGCGTTTACAGAGGATGTTGGTGCGCGATTCGAAGCATACGGCTGGCATGTGCAGACCGTTCATGACGGTAACAACATTGAAAAAATTGAAACAGCCATCCGACATGCACAGCAGGTGACAGATCAGCCGTCGTTGATCAAAGTAAAAACACATATCGGTTTTGGCAGTCCAAACAAACAAGATACGCACGACGCCCATGGGTCACCGCTCGGAGATGATGAAATTATATTGACGAAAAAGAATTACGGTTGGCCGGAAGAGAAGAAGTTCTTTATTCCGGAAGAAGCGCTTGCACATTTCCGCCGTGCAACTGTTGAAGGGAAGAATAGTGAAGAAGCATGGAAGACTCTGAAGGATGGCTACAAACGCACTCATGGCGAATTAGCACAGATCTTCGAAAATTCCATCAATGGTGCATACGGCGATGCATGGAAAAAAGCATTGCCGGTATTCACGGCAGAAAACGGAACATTGGCAACACGCGAAGCATCAGGGAAAGTTTTGGGGGCCATTGCCCAGCATTTGCCGACAATGATCGGCGGCTCCGCTGATCTGACCCCGTCGAATAACACGTTTGTGAAAGGAATGGAGAATTTTCAGCCGAACAGTTATAGCGGAAGGTATCTCCGGTATGGTGTCCGTGAGCATGCGATGGGATCGGTGATGAACGGCATCGCATTGACGAACGGCATGATTCCGTACGGCGGAACATTCATGATCTTTTCCGAATATATGCGGCCGCCGATCCGCCTTGCAGCACTGATGGGAATCCGGCCGATCTATGTCTTCACTCATGACAGCATCGGCCTCGGCGAAGATGGTCCGACCCACCAGCCTGTGGAACAATTGGCATCATTGCGTTCCATCCCGAATATGACGCTGATCCGTCCGGCAGATTCGAATGAAACAGCGTTTGCGTGGAAAATCGCCATCGAGAATACTACCGGGCCGGTTGTACTTGCGCTGACTCGGCAAAAACTGCCTTTCATCGACCGATCCAAATATGCACCGGCAGCGCTGACAGAAAAGGGAGCATACATTCTTGCGGAAAATTCCACAACACCGGAGATTATCCTCATCGGCACCGGTTCCGAACTGCAGTTTGTTCTTGCAGCGTACGAGCAATTGGCGAAGGACGGCATCAAGGCGCGGGTGGTCAGTATGCCGTCGTGGGAGTTATTCGAACGGCAGCCGAAGTCATATCGCGAATCGGTATTCCCGGCAACTGTGAAAAAACGTCTTGCTGTTGAAGCCGGCGTGGAGCTTGGCTGGCACAAATATGCGAGCGATACAATCACCATCAATTCTTTCGGACAATCCGCGCCGTATGAAGCGTTGTATAAACATTTTGGATTTACGACAGAAAACGTGCTGGTGAAAGCGAAGTCAATGGTGAACGATCATGCCCTTTGATATTCAGCTGAATATTCCGGGAATCATCAGTGCGGCGTTCATCTGTTTTTCCTTTCTTGCATTGTGGTTCTCCGATGCATTATTCGGCACCATGATGAAAAAATATCGTCCAACGAGTACTGTGGTGACCTTGCCGCTGATGATGTTTCAAAGCATCTTCATTCTGCTCTTCTGTGTGGTGATGGAAGTGTTCGTCGATGCGATTGGCGCAGTTGGTATGAAACAGGGAGTATATGTTGGAATCGCAGTGTGGCTGTTAGTATCGCTCGTCCATTTAGCAGTATCATTTAAGTTTGACAAGAACGCTTTTATCGTCAAAGGCATCTATTCAGGATTTTTCCTCGTAGCCTCCGTCATTTCGGCAACACTTCTTTCAATGTGGAGATAAGGATGAAAAAAATCGTTCTACTGTTTTGTTGTGTTTCGCTGTTTGCTACGGCAGCACCTCCCGCGTCAAAGCTTGTAGTGTTTATTTCGGTGGATCAGATGCGGCCGGAATATTTTGAACGATATGGATATTTGTTTCAGGGCGGATTAAAAAAACTGTATTCGGAGGGTATTGTCTATACGAATGCTGACCTCAACTATGCGTCAAGCGAAACTGGACCCGGTCATGCAACACTGGGCACCGGCTGTTATCCGGCAAAAAACGGTATCATCGGGAATGACTGGATTGACCCGGATACCAAGAAGACGGTGTACTGTGTGGAAGATTCGACTGCACAGACGGTGGACGGATACGGCGGTGGATATTCCGCGCGGAACCTGGTGATTCCAACGATTGGTGATTGGCTCAAGGCGGATTCCAGGAAATCAAAAGTAATTTCAATTTCTTCGAAAGACCGGGCCGCAATCCTGATGGGCGGACACCGGGCGGACTATGTTTTTTGGTACGGAAAGAAGGCCGGCGGCATGGTGTCTTCCGATTACTATATGAAAACACTTCCGGTGTGGGCAAAAGAATTTAATGCATCGGACTGGATACAGAAGAATGTCCCGGATGTATGGACAAAACTACTGCCTGCGGCGGAATATGAAAAATTTGGGCCCGATGACTTTGCGGCCGAAGACCCATGGAACGGGAGCACGACCTTTCCCCATATTTTTACTCCCGGGAAAAAAGTGGAGCAGATGATGGGGACACCGTATGGCGATTATTTTCTTGTCGATTTTGCATTGGCAGCAGTGGCAGGAGAGAAACTCGGACAGCGAGGTGTGACGGATGTCCTGTGTGTGTCATTCTCGAATTGCGATTATGTCGGCCATGGATTCGGTCCTGACAGTCACGAAATTCTGGACTTGCTAGTGAATTTAGACCGGGGATTGGCAAAGTTCTTTGAAACGTTAGACAGGACCGTGGGAAAAGGCAATTATATTGTCGGACTCAGCGCTGACCATGCCGTTTGTCCGCTTCCTGAATACAATGTGCAGTTCCGGAACAAAGATGCCAAACGGTATTTATATGGAACGGAAATTAAACCTCGGCTGGATTCTTTATCGTCTCTTCTGAAATATGAATTGAACACGTCTGAAGATGTCATCATCAAGAACAGTTTTATCAATTACACCCTGGCGGTGAAGGACGGATGGGACAGCGTGCAACTGGAATCGGAGATCACCAAAGGATTGCGTGGCATGGACGCGTTCGTTGATGTGTACTTCCGTCATGAGCTGTTGAGTAGTACCGCTTCCAGCAAACCCTACATGCAAAAATACCGAAACAGTTATTACGCTCCCCGGGGAGAGGATTTTCAATACCGTATTCGTGAGAACTGTATTATTGCTTCCCGACCGACAGGAACCACTCACGGCTCACCATATAGATACGACACGCATGTGCCGTTGATATTCTGGTGGAACGGCGCACCATCACGAACGATTGATCGTGAAGTGCATTCCGCAGATGCCGCGCCGACATTGGCAAAGTTTGCCGGATTTCGCATCCCGAACAATTTAGATGGTGTACCGTTGAAGGAGGTCTCGCGATAACACGACCACGGTTGTACACGTAATCCGGGAGCATAGTATATGATCATATAAATACCGGATAATTACTGGATGTGGAAATTGAAATTCATCATTCTTTGTTGTACACTCCACCCCCATGGGGGCAAGTCGAAAATATTCCGGTGATTTGCGGGGAACAATAACGGCAATCCTGTCCGGAACTGTTACACGCGAACAGGTAAACGATATCATATCGCTCAGCCACGCATTTGCTCTGATTCTGCTTAGGAAGAAACTCACTGCCGGTAAACTCAATCTTTCCTTGATCCATCTTGATCTGCATGATCTTGCCTATGATTGTATTGCGGATCTGTTTCGGATGGATGACGATCATACGTTGATCCAACTGTCATCCTATTTTGGGAGCCTGCCGCTTCACCAGCTCAGCGATGTGCAAATGGTGGACCATCTACGTCGCATCGTTTTCTCAAAAGTGAATCAGGGAATATTTAGAATCTACTTCGAGCATGATCCTTCGCTCGGGAAAATTCTTCGCAATATCAGGATCACCGTTCAAACGCTTCATACATTCATAGAAACAGATCGTTTTGGTGAGTCACTGCTGGTTCCATCCTTTATCGATCCGC
>JBAYJG010000026.1:0-18593 GCA_041665225.1 Bacteroidota bacterium | reverse complement strand
CGTCGTACAGGTCCATCACTAATTTTCGATAATCGCTGGAGAAGGAGAGTGAACCATGTTTTGCTGTGATGACCGTATTTTTGTTCGGATCGGAATGATTGTAGATCGTCACACCTTCTAATTCATTCGAAGCTTCGAACGTCTTGCGCACCAGCATACTGTACCCCGGCATGTCCTGATTGAACAATCCGGGAATGAGGGAGATGGTTGGCTTTTTCCTCCGGATATCGATCGTCAAGGTCTTAGACCGATGGTTCGCTTCCGGTAGGACTTTGTTGTTAAATTCGATCATCAAATACGTCACTACTACTGCGGCTATTGCAACGGGAACCATCATCCTGTAGAGGCTGACCCCGCCCGCTTTCATTGCTGTTACCTCGTTCGTGGACGCCATTGCGCCGAATGCCATCAGTGTCGCCACAAGTACTGCCATAGGAACTGCAAGGACGACCATCCATGCCAGATTGAGCATCATCAATTCTGCGATCACGGCGCCGCTTAATCCTTTTCCCACGAGTTGATCCATGAACTTCATGACAAATTGAAGGACAAAGACCGACATCAAGAACAGGAACGATCCAATGAACGGGGCTGCATGGCGTTTCAGGATGTACAACGAAATTTTCATTCTACAAGATACCTCTCAATTGGTTTGACAATCAAGAAAATATTTCTAATTTAAGACACATTTTTTCAATAAAAAGATAGGAGATCATATGCAAAAGTGGGTAAGAATTGCGGGATATGTTGTCGGAGGTTTTGTCCTGGTTGTGGTTGTGTTGGTCGGCTATCTTTCGCTAGCCTTTCCGAAGGTCAGTCCTCCAACGTCGGTGACTATCCATGCGACCCCTGAAATGATCGCACGGGGAGAATATTTGGCGAATCATGTTTCCGTATGCATAGACTGTCATTCAACGAGAGACTGGTCAAAGTTTTCCGGTCCGGTTGTTGAAGGGACGCAGGGGAAAGGGGGAGATAAATTCGATCAACAAAGTGCCGGAGTGCCCGGTGAGTTTTATGCACGAAATATTACGCCGTTCAATTTAAAGGATTGGACTGACGGCGAGATCTATCGGATGATCACTACCGGAGTACGCAAAAACGGTGAGCCGGTGTTCCCGCTGATGCCCTACCTGTCGTACGGGAAAATGGATCCGGAAGATGTGAAATCTATTATTGTATACTTGAGGACATTGAAGCCGATCGAAGGTTCTTATCCCGATGCGAAGTTCGATTTTCCGATGAATCTGATCGTCCGGACAATTCCGAAAGATGCTGTGCCTGGTACTCGCCCGGATCCTTCAGACACGTTGAAATACGGACAGTATCTGGCAACGATAGCAGCGTGCGGTGACTGCCACACGAAACGTGAGAAAGGTGAACAACTTCCGGGAATGTTTCTTGCAGGCGGGTTTGAGTTTCATTTACCATCCGGTGATATTGTCCGTTCCGCGAATCTGACTCCAAGCCAAGAAACAGGAATTGGGTTGTGGACAGCGGAAGATTTTCTTGGGAAATTCAAAGTATATCGTGATTTGGTTGGACGCAATAAACCGGTCAATCCGCATGAGTTGAACTCAGTAATGCCATGGACGATGTATGCCGGAATGTCCGATGGCGATCTTCGGTCGATCTTCCGCTATCTGCAATCCGTGGATCCGGTAGAATATAAAGTGGAAAAGTTTACAGCGCAAACAGGTCAATAATTATACAACGCCATCCAGCGGGACGGGTAATGTCCCGCATCTGTTTTCCTATCAATCATCACTTCCATGAAAAAAATTCGTTATGGCATCATCGGCTTCGGCGCATTTGCGGAACGCGCCATCATGCCGGCGATCCGTTCTGCCCGCAACGCAGAATTAGTCGCAATTCAAAAACGATCTCTGGATGCTGCGAAACAAAAATCACAGGAGCACGGTATTCCTCTCTTCTTTGATTCGGTTGAACAGCTTGTCGCTTCCAATGAGATCGATGCAGTATTTATCGTTTCCGCAAATTCTGAGCATTATCGTGAAACGCTCACAGCAGCCAAAGCAGGGAAGCATGTCCTTGTGGAAAAACCGATGGCGGTGTCTGCAATTCAGGCGGCGGAAATGGTTCGTGTGTGCAATGCAGCTGGTGTTAAATTTATGGTCGGGCATATGCTTCGGTTTTCCCCTCTTGTCCGAAGGATGAAGGAAATCGTCCAATCCGGAATGATCGGAGAGATCATCGCTGCCCAGTCGCATTTCATTTATGATGTTGGAATGTCGCAGCGGCGTTGGGTGCTTCAACACGATGCGGCTGGTGGGGGACCGTTGTTTGATATTGGCATCCATTGCCTTGACACGATTCGTTTCATCCTAAACGATGAACGGGTTGAGGATGTGCAAAATCACATGCGACCTGTTCGTGCAGGTGGGAATGTTGAAGCGACGAGCATGCTTTCGCTTCGGTTCGCTTCGGGAACACTTGCCACCATCTTTTCATCCTATGAAACGCCGTACCGGCAGGGATTCATTGAATTCTTCGGTACCAAAGGTTCGATCTCCGCATACCAGTTCACTCCAAGCAATGTTGAGACAGTGCTGGAGCTGAAATACGGCAGCAATGGAAAACTTGACCGGGTGGAAACGGAACAGATCCGTGTTCCAGATCTCTACACGCTGGAAGTGGAACATTTCTCGGATTGCATTTTGCAGGGAACGGAGCCGCTGGTACGCAATGAACATTCTCTTCATAATCAAGAGGTATTGGAGCGGGCGATCGCCAGAAAATAAAAAATAACTTTAAAGAGTTCTCATTTTTTCGTACATTACATTGACATAACTGGTGAAATTACGACTGAATCTTGGAGAAAAAACACAGGGCTATGACAACAAAAAAAATTAAACGTTTGGGCATTCTTACCGGTGGCGGTGACTGTCCCGGACTCAACGCCGTTATTCGCGGAGTCGCAAAGCCTGCGATGAACGACTACGGCCTGACGATCGTCGGTATCGAAGACGGTTTCGAAGGGTTTGTGGAAGGGAAGATGCGGGAGATTTCCCGCGACGATATCGCCGGCATTATCGGAGAAGGGGGTACGATACTTGGCACCTCCAATAAAGGGGACCCATTCCATTATCCCACCGAAGGCATGAACGGCGTGGAAATTGTCGATGCATCGCAACGGGTGCTGAAGCACTACAAAGGCTGGGGCCTGGATGCAATTATTACGATCGGCGGCGACGGTACAATGCACATTTCCAATAAGCTCGCTGAACTGGGAATGAATATCGTCGGCGTCCCGAAAACAATCGATAACGATCTGGATGCGACCGATCAGACATTCGGGTTCGATACTGCGCTCTCTATTGCAACCGAAGCGATCGACCGTCTGCACACTACTGCTTCCGCCCACCATCGTGTGATGGTGATTGAAGTGATGGGACGGTATGCAGGATGGATTGCGCTCGAAGCCGGGCTTGCCGGCGGTGCCGATATCATTTTGCTGCCCGAACTTCCATTCAAATGGGAAAGTGTGATGCGCCGGGTTATTGAACGGAGCACGCGCGGAAACCGGTACAGTATCGTCTGCATTGCAGAAGGTGCAAAAGCGGCTGATGAAGAAATCGTCATTAAAGAAACAGATGTGAAACGAACAGATCCGATCCGTTTCGGTGGTATTGGCGAACATGTGGGCCGCCGGATCTCTCAGGAAACTGGTTTGGAAACACGCACGACCATTCTCGGACATTTGCAGCGCGGCGGAAGCCCGACAGCATATGACCGGGTACTGGCGACGCGGTATGGAACCAAAGCGGTCGAACTTGCTGTCAATGGCGAATTCGGACGTATGGTGAGTCTGCGTGGATTGACTGTTTCCAGCGTAGCCATTAAAGACGCGATCTCCAGACAGCGTCTTGTTCCCGTGGATGGCGAGATCATCCGCACTGCGCGTGCTGTTGGCACCAGTTTTGGGGATGAATAACGATTCCTGCACAGGTTCGTTTCAAGTGATATAAACCAATGCCGAGTTCTTCTTTATTGATGAAGACTCGGCATTGTATTTTTAGACCGTGAGAATTTATACCACATTACCAACCGGCACCAAGATTATCGACAGCAATTTTTTGCTGAATGCGTACGCCAACGGCATGTTCCCAATGGCGGATGGTGCCGACGGTAAGATCCATTGGTTCTCGCCGGAACTGCGAGGGATCATCCCTCTTAATGGGTTGAAGATCTCGAGGAGCCTGCGGCGGACAATCCGTCATAAGATCTTTGAGGTTCGGATCAATTCCGATTTTGAATCGACGATCCGTGCATGTGCTGTACGGGAAGATATCTGGATTTCAGAAACTATCATCCAGAGTTACCTGCAGCTTCATCGTCTTGGATTTGCCCACTCCGTGGAATGCTGGAGCAATGGCAATATGGTGGGTGGATTATACGGAGTGTCGCTCGGCGGAGCGTTTTTCGGCGAATCGATGTTCAGCCGTATGACCGACGCGTCTAAAGTTGCACTGGTCTATTTGGTGAAGCGGCTCAAGGAACGGGGATTTATTCTTCTCGACACGCAATACCAAAACAATCACCTCGCGACATTGGGGTGTAGCGAAATACCAAAACAGGAATATCTTCAACGTCTGCAGGAAGCACTGCCGCTTCTTGCTGAGTTTCAATGAGAGACCAATTATGAATGCGATCACAGAAACGAATTTTCCCGCATTGAAATTCCTGAAACGGGGAAAAGTACGGGACATTTACGATGTCGGCGAGTATTTGTTATTTGTGGCAACAGATCGGCTTTCGGCATTCGATGTCGTCATGCCGCAAGGCATACCCTCCAAAGGGAAAGTGCTGACGCAAATCTCTGCATTCTGGTTCGAGCAGACAAAGGATATCATTCCGAACCATGTCGTGTCGACTAATGTCGATGAGTTTCCTGCCGCCTGTGCGCCGTATGCGGAAACGCTGCGCGGTCGCAGTATGCTGGTAAAGAAATCCAACCCGCTTTCGGTGGAATGTATCGTACGGGGATACATCTCCGGTTCCGGCTGGAATGACTACCGCACCAACGGAACTGTGTGCGGCATTGCACTTCCGCCCGGACTGGTGGAAAGCCAGAAACTTCCGGAACTGATCTTCACTCCATCCACGAAGGCGGAGATCGGTATCCATGATGAGAATATTTCGTTCAATGAGATGATCGCGCGGGAGGGAAAAGAACGGAGTGAACAGGTGAAAGAAGTTGCCATAAAGATCTTCAAACGCGCTTCAGAGATCGCTGAAAGCAAAGGGATCATCATCGCCGATACGAAGATGGAATTCGGAACGATTGATGGGAAACTGCTGCTCATCGATGAACTTCTGACGCCCGATTCTTCACGCTTCTGGCCTCGTGCAACCTATTCACCGGGAAAAGCGCAGAATAGCTACGACAAACAATTTGTCCGCGATTATCTGCTCTCCATCAATTTTAACAAGAGACCGCCGGGACCGGTGATGCCGGACGAGATTCTTAAAAAGACGGCCGATCTGTACCAGCAGGCAGTATATCAATTGACAGGGAAGCATGTAGCATGAGAATTGTTGTTGGATGTGTATTGTTGGTATCGGTCGCCGTTGCCCAATTTGAAAATCGCCCCGCTGTGTTGCCGCTGGATACCCTCGCCACTGTGGGCACGCAGCAGATCTCTGCAAAAGATTTCCTGGAACGCTTTGAGCTGATGCCGTGGCCCAACCGGGACAAACCGTCCCGTATTGAACGGACGAAGTTGGAATTCCTTCACTCCCTTGTCGCGGAGAAACTCCTCGCCATGGAAGCCGCCGCACAAAATATCGGGCTGGATTCCTCGGCATTGGAATATCAGAACGGTCTTGAACGTCTTTTTGTACGGGACGAGTACTATAAGCGGGAAGTGCTGACGAATATCACGATCACTCCGGAAGAAACCAATGCCGGTATGAAACGGTTCCCAACGGAGATTATTGCAGAAGTGCTTGCACTGCCGTCGAAAAAAACCGGTGATGCATTATATAAGAAATTTCAGCGAAGCAAGAATAAAAAAGGTGCGGTCCGATCCGCAATAGATTCTCTATCCCTTCCCGTTGATACAGTCAATATCACTTATGGATTCCGTGAAATTCCAATCGAAGATGCCGTCTTTGCACTCGGTAAAGACAGTGTGACGCTGCCGGTGGAATCCCAACAGTACGGTTGGGTGATGTTCCATCTGCTGCAGCGCTCCACCAATATGCAGAATGCCCAATTCTCCATTCCGGACCGGATGCATAAAGTGAATACAATTATTAAAGACCGGAAGGAGGATTCCCTTGCCGCTTTTGTCTTCGCAACAGTCACTGCACAGCAGCGCGCTGAAGCCGATCCGCAATTGTTCTTTACTCTCGCAGATTCTATCATTGCAATGTTGTATGCGGATTCAAACAGTTATCATACTCAAGGCGGCTACCAATTCAACACGTTCGCGGTCGATCAGGTATCCGAAAAACTGAAAGAGAGTTTGTCAAAAGTCTTTATCTCCATCACTTCTGGGGATATGACATTGCAGGACATATTGAGAGGATTGAGTTCATTGTACATGACCATTCCCGAACCGCTGGACAGCGGACGGATCAGAATCGTGCTGAACAGCAATATCAAGGTTGCCATTCAGAATGAATTACTTGCCCGGGAAGGATATAAGAGCAATATTCAGCAATCCGGGGAGGTGCGGCATGACCTTTCCGTGTGGATGGATAGCTATAAAAGTAAACTGCTGCTGCGCAATATCATCGATACGCTGAAGAATTCTGCCGATTCTCTCCAACGGAAACGGCTGAATGAGTTTATTCAACAAAAGATCGATGTCTATATAGGAACATTAGCAAAGAAGTATAATGTTACAGTAAATGAAGCCGCACTTCGTGCGACACGGACCACAACCGTCAATATGGTCACCTGGAGGAATATCGGGTTCGGGGGAAAGATTTTTGCTGTGCCGCAGACGCATCCGCAGTACGAATGGCAGAGTGAATGGAAGAAACAGGAAAATATAAATCAATAGGGAAAAGGAAATACCATGAGTGCTTTAACCAATGAGAATATTCTGAACGCACTGCGCGCGGTCCGTGATCCGGATCTGCATCGCGACATTGTTGCGCTGAATTTTGTGAAAGAGATCAAGATTGAAGGGAAGAAGGTCAGTTTCAATATTGAATTGACGACTCCTGCTTGTCCCGTGAAGGATGAGATGAAAGCGCAGGCAGAACATGCAGTGAGAGAGGCGATCCCGGAAATTGAGCAGCTGCAGGTGAGTATGACTGCAAGCGTTTCTCATCGTGCGAACATGCAGGCGCAGCCGGTGCTGACCGGCGTGAAGAATACCATTGCGGTTGCCAGCGGCAAAGGGGGAGTGGGAAAGTCTACCGTCGCGGTGAACCTTGCAGTGTCTTTGGCAAGAGAAGGAGCAAGCGTTGGATTGATCGATTGCGATATCTATGGACCGAGCATTCCGCTGATGTTCAACATTAACGAGAAACCGCAGCTGCATAATCAAAAACTTCTGCCGCTGGAAAAATACGGCGTGAAAGTAATGTCGATCGGGTTTCTCATCGATTCCACACAAGCGGTAATTTGGCGGGGACCGATGGCGAGCGGTGCGGTAAAACAGTTTATGACCGACGTCGACTGGGGTGAGTTGGATTATCTTATTTTCGATCTTCCTCCCGGTACTGGCGATATCCAATTGACTATCGTTCAGCAAATTCCGCTCACTGGTGCCGTGATCGTTACGACACCGCAGGAGATGTCCCTGGCGGATGCCCGGCGCGGTATGGCAATGTTTCAAAAAGTAAATGTGCCGATCCTCGGTGTTGTAGAAAACATGAGCTATTTTGTCAGTGCAAGCGGTGAGCGGGAGAATATTTTCGACAACGGCGGCGGCAAGAAAGTTGCCGATCAATTTTCAGTGCCGTTCCTCGGTGAGATACCGATCTTCACAAAGATTCGCGCCGGCAGCGACTCCGGACGGCCGATCACGGATTCGGAACCGCAAAGCGAACCGGCAAAGATCTTCGGATCCATTGCTCGAAACATGGCGGCGCAAATCAGTATCAACAACTTTTCAAAGAAATCTGCTCCGATAGAAATATCGCTGGGCAGCAACAATCAATAATCCTTTGCAGCGGATTGGAGAAAGTTCCAGTCCGCTGAATACACTGCAATGACGATCACTGAAAAAATAGAACAGTCTCTCAATGCCATCCGTCCGTTTTTACAAAAGGATGGCGGAGATGTAGAGTTGGTCCGTGTGACCGAAGATGGCTTCGTTGAAGTCAAACTGTCCGGATCCTGTCTTTCCTGCCCTATGTCTATTATGACGCTCCGTGCAGGAGTAGAACGCCGTTTACTGCATGACATCCCTGAAATTCGACGGGTTGAACGTGTTGCCGGTTAATACAAATATTTTTTCCCTCTTCAATATCGGATAGTCCGCTCCTGGGGAATCCCGACGTTCCATATTCCTGCTTGCTCTTTCCCTTGATAATCCGAAAATTTGTACACACTACATTATACAGATGACAAGATTTTCCCGATAATGGGATGGGCAATTCAACGGAATCCGGGAGGGAGACATAATGCAAATCCGTACAGCAGTGTTATTGTGTTTGTGTTTAATCCTGCTTGCAGGACGTGTTCCGGCAAATCCGCTTCCGTATCCTCAAGCACATATTTCCGAACTCACAATCGATCAAAGCGGAAACTGGAAACTCGAAATCACATTTTGGTATAGTTCCGTATTTCATCACCAGGATTATGACAGCATCTGCATCTCAGCTTCTGACGGGAGTGCACGGATGAAGTTGGACCATATAGAGGAAGGCGCGCTGTATGTTGTCATTACACCAGACAGTCTGGATCATCCGCTCAAACTCAATCGCGCTGGTGATTGTCTTAAAGTGATATGTTACATTCCAATTTCATCGCACATCCTTGTAGATTCTCTACCTTTTGGCGATGTGCCGGGCTCGGTGATAGGACTCCTTCCTGATGGATATTCCATTTGCAGGGTAAATCATGTCGTGTTCTGCAAAGATAAAACCCCCACGCTGGGAGGTCCAAATGATACCGCGGGAACTACAGGGTATCTTCAAGGGTATATGTATGATAAGAATGGTAAAAAAATCACGAGCGGTGATTTCGGCATAGACAATGCGTTTATTTTCGGCGATCAATCCTGGTTTACGACATCGGTCTTTTCCCGCCGTTATGAGTGCATTACTGTACGTGTAGGACCATTGAATGGTATCTATCAAATGGAACCGATTGATACGATACGCATTGATATTGATCCTGATTCCGTGCTGGTGAAGGATATACATTTCCGAAATTACATTGTTGGGGTAAAATCCCGGCCGGTACTTTCGCACACATCCGTCCAAGTCCTGAATTATCCCAATCCGTTTAATGGAATCACTAATTTTGTCGTCACTCTTCCCGAAGAACTTCGTACGAAACCATGCCGGATAGTGATTTCCGATAATGCGGGAAAAGTGGTCCGTTCTATCAATATGTCAACGGGCACGAAATATTCATGGGACGGAAACGATCACCGTGGGGTGACTGTCTCCACCGGCGTCTATTTTTATTCTCTTTTTGCCGATGACAAACGGTATGCAGCAGGTTCACTGGTCTTTTTGAAGTGAGTGCACAATGAATCGTATTCTACTGTTGCTGTCGATATCCTGTGTGCTGATGCAAGGACAGGAAATTCGATTCATTCAAGAGGATATCACCATGCAGATTGAAGGGGGAATGTTCAGTGTTGAGGGGTACTATTGGTTTTACAATGCATCTCCTGTTGCGCGCGATCAGGTAATGTATTTTCCGTTCGGGAATCGCCTTGAAATTGTTGCAGATGCACACGCGAACGTTATGAATGTTGCTACCGGGGCAGGTATTCCTCTTACTTCCCAAATGCCGGACGGGTTCACATTCATTCTTTCGGTGCCAGGCAATGATACGGCTGTCTATAGGATTGCCTATCGTCAACACACATCAGGAGACAGTGTCACGTATGTGTTGCGATCGACGCAACAATGGGGGAGAGCGTTGGAATCGGCACAATACAAATTGCGGACTGATGTACGGATGTTGATGAAATCCTTTTCTATTGCGCCGGATAAGGAATACACAGTTGGTGCTGAGAGGATTTATTATTGGAAGCGATCGAATTTTATGCCCGATAAGGATATGACATTCCATTTTCGGAAACAGTAATTCAATAAGAGTGCGCTGGATTGGGAAATCGTAACATCTTGATATCGAGCGAAGAAGTTATTGCTTCAGTTGTACTTCACGCACTTGCCGATCCTTGATTTGCATGATCTTTCCCTGGGCCTTCCGTACAAGATCATAATTATGCGTAGTCATTAACACTGCCGTGCCGCGATGGTTAATATCCAGCAGCAATTTCAGGATTTCCAGCGAAGTGCCGGGATCAAGGTTCCCTGTCGGTTCATCTGCAAGGATAAGAAACGGTTCATTTACCAGTGCACGAGCAATGCAGATGCGTTGTTGTTCACCCCCGGAAAGCTGATGCGGCATCGCATTCCTTTTATGTCCTAATCCTACCTGCGTAAGCACGGTAACGACCTTCTTTTTAATCACATGGGACGAAGCTCCGGTCACATGAAGAGCAAATGCCACATTATCGTACACGTTTCGGTCTTCTAACAGTTTGAAATCCTGAAAGATGATCCCAAGTTTCCTGCGCAGAAACGGGATCTGATGTGAGGTAATGGATTTGGAAGAATACTCTCCGACTTTCACCACGCCATGTGTCGGCAGAAGATCCATATACAATAAACGGAGCAAACTGCTTTTGCCGGAGCCGGATTCTCCTACAAGAGAGACAAATTCTCCCGGCTCTACCATGAAGTTCACATCTCGCAGTATCGCATGATGTTCAAATGATACACTGACGTCGTCAAATTTTACGAGCATTATCGTTTCCGTTGTTCAATGATCGATGTAGCCAATTCAATGGCAGAGATCATGCTGCCGGGATTGGCCTGGTTCTTTCCCGCAATGTTGAATGCAGTCCCATGGTCAGGCGATGTTCGGATAATCTTCAGTCCTGCCGAATAGTTCACTCCCTCGTCAAAACCGCTCATCTTCAGCGGGATCAGTCCCTGATCGTGATACATTGCCAGAATCGCATCGTATTTCTTATATGCCTGCGATGCAAAGAAACCGTCAGCAGGAAATGGACCCTCCGCCGTGATCCCTAGATCAGTCGCTTTTTTAAGCGCGGGAATTATAATCTCCAGTTCTTCCGATCCGATCTGTCCGTTCTCTCCTGCATGAGGATTCAATCCCAGCACTGCGATCGATGGGTGGGCAACCCCGAAATCGTTCTTCAATGATGCGTGGACAGTGTTGAGTTTTTCTATGATGCGGTCGATGAAGAGATTTTCAGAAACCTTCTTAAGCGAAACATGCACTGTTGCCAAAGCAACTCGCATCGTTTTGGAAACCAGCATCATTGTCACTCGTTCGGAACGGGTCAGCATTGCAAGCATCTCTGTCTGCCCGGGGAAATTATATCCCGCAAAATGCAGTGCTTCTTTGGAAACCGGCGCCGTAACCATCGCATCGATCTCTTTGTCCATGCATAATTTAATTGCGCGCTCGATGGCCATACCGGCACAGACCCCTGCATCCGGCGCATTTTTACCAATCTGGAGGTTCTTCGTCGAAACGGAATGAACGGTCAGTACCGGGACTGTTCCCGCTTTCCATTTTCCCTTAATTGATTCGACAGGAACGAGTTCAGCGGAACTTTTAAACAGTTTTGCGTAATGTTGAAAAATATCGAATGATCCTATCAGGACCGGCTGGATGGATTTTTGGATTTTGGGTGTGGTAATACTCTTTAAAGTGACTTCAGGGCCGATGCCGTTAAAATCTCCGATGGTGATACCGATGATGGGTTTCATTTATTCTCAGCGAGTTTGTAGTTGCCTTGTTTGCTAGGATCTTCGAATGTAAAGATCTTGTTGAGTGAATTATATTTCCAAATCTCCTTCGGAACACCGTTCGGCGCCAGCAATCGTTCCGTCGTCGAAGGCTTGCCGTAGAGAACATAGATCCGTCCGCGGTCGGTGATGGCACCATTCATCTCCTTCAGGGTCCGGAACGCTGCAAATGCAAAATCGGCCCTGCGGTAGAACTCGTGCATCACTTCATTGTATGTGGTAGCCGGCGTTGCATCTTTCTTCTTCCAGAATTCTTCGAATTTCTTTATCCGCGAAGCACGACCGCCGTGCCGCATCTCTGAATAGTCCGCTTTTGTCATAATGAATTGCAGCGGTTCGATGGCAGCATCCAGGTCCGTTAAAGTGATCGGCATATCCATCCATCGTGCGCCGAATTGGGCAGTAATTTTTGTCGAATCGGGAAGGGTCATAACGAGTTCATATCGCCCCTGCCGTAATTGGAGACCATTCATATGAATTACATGCACATTCGAACCGGAGTCGGAACGGGTCGTTAACGATACGGATCGATCATTGGTCATAGTGTCCAGTGTCGTTGTATTGAACACGTCGATTGAAACAGGAACGTTTGATTCTATGGTTTCTTTTTCCTCATCATCTAACTGCACCTTGGAAAGGGTGTAGTGCGCAGTCGTATAACGGAGTTTCGAAAGGAATATGAATGAGTAGTTCCGGGAAAAGAGAACATCACCGCCGAGATTGAACAGTACGAATGTTTCTTCATGGATAGCTTCGACAGGAATGAGCCCGGAGAGAAGTCTTGAGTCTGTGAGTATGGCGGTTTGCTTTTTGTCGTCAACGTATTGGCGCCGTGACTCTTTATCCTCTGCCTTAAAAACGACGGTATATCGTCCCTTAGGGAGTTGAAAAGAAAAGAGACTTTGTACATAGTCATTTTTCAATGCAGACGTAGAGTTATCAACTGCCGTGAGATCGATTTGCCGTATCTTTCGCGCAATCGATGTACCGGTGGTATCAATAAGTTCGACACTGACCTCACCATGTGCGGTATACACTTGAGATTGTTCGGTCACTGGTCGAGTAAAGACAAAAAAATCGTACCGGATTCGGAAGGGAATAATGATCTGATACTCCGAATCCTTTTGGATCACATACCGCTCAAACAGTATCGCTTGCCCGGTTGTCTGTTCACGAACAATGACATCTTGGGAAAATGAAAGGAACGAAAAACAGCAGAGTAGCAGCGCTGCTGCAAACGCACGGTAATTCATCATAGCGGTGTTCACTCGTGTTGTTCTCCTGTGCTGCATGAAATTCCAGTAGTGGACAAAAGATAAGAAAATTGTGGAAAAGGATGAAGAGTTATTATTCAAAGATCGTCAACTGTTTGCCGATCTCGGCGGCATGCAGTTTTATGTTCGGGAATTGTTGAATGATGGAATATCCCATCCAATCGATCGATTCATGTTCGCCGTGCACCAGAATTACCGTGGATGGCCGGAGTTTTTCAACGATCGACAGGATACCGTCTCGATTGCTGTGTGCAGAAAACCGGAACCGGTCGATATCGCAGGAAACGTTTTGCGGTTCATGGGCATCGGTCAGCTGGATCAGGTTCCCTTTGTTTGAATTGCTGATGCGATACCCGGGTGTGTCGGGGTCCATATAACCGACGGTAAAGATGCCGGCCTTGGGGTTGGTGAGCCACCGTTGAGCCAATTTGAACGAGAGTGTGCCAGGAATGACCATTCCGCTGCCGGCGAGCACAATACATTGATGGCGCAGTAGATCGTCGATCTGTTCCACATCATACAAATCCTTTTGCGGAATATCGCCAAGGACAAAATCGGTATCATTGTAAGCGACGGTATATCGGTTCTTGTCATAAACGCTGCATAATTTCCGTCCCACACCGCCGGTGTAGATATCGGTTGTCGCCATGGATCCTTTTTTCATCAGTTTCCAGAACATGGAAAGCATTTCCTGCATCTTTCCCAGGGCAAAAACCGGGACCAGAATGGAACCTCCGCGCCCAAGAATTTTATTTGCAGCGGTTGCAAGCCTGGCTTGTTCTGCCGTACGAGAGGGGAGCAGCGACGAATCGGTGGACCCATGCGTACATTCCAAAATGACAACGTCGACTCTCCGGTCTGGCAGCGTTGCACCGGCAAGAAGCGATTGTTTATCCATGTTGATGTCGCCGGTGTAAAAGAATGATCGACCGTTATGTTCCACCAACGTTCCTGCTGATCCGAGAATATGACCGGCATCGTGGAATGATGCATGAACTGGATGGACGCTGGAGTGCCGGTATCCATTTGCTGTGAATTGTTTCCCGTATTCCTGCCATTCGATGCTTTGAATGAGCAGATCAATCTCCTCATGGGTATAGGCCCGTATTGTGGTTTCATCCTTCATTTGTTCTTGTAGGATGTTCACGGAATTATGCAGAGTGATTTCTGCGATGGCACGCGTTTGCGGAGTTGTTATGATGCGGATGTACGGGTGGTGCTGAATGAGATACGGAAGAGAATCAATATGATCCTGATGCGCATGGGAGATGAGGGCGACATCGACATTCTTCTCTTGTAACAATTCAAAACGTGGTAGCGAATCCCTGCCTGTCTTACGGGGATGGGTACCGCTATCTAGAATGATCCCAGTTCCTTCAATATTCAGATAGTAACACGATGCGCCGATATCGTTCGCGCCGCCGAGAGGAAGGAATGTAATCATGGATGAAAGTTACGGTTTCGCGAGTACATCCTCAACGGCTTTTTTGAATTGGGAATAACTATGTTTTCCTTTCAGGAATATCCGTTGCTTCCCGTCAGGAGCATAGACGATCGTAGCTGGGATAGCTCCGCTCCAGGTCGAATCAACTGCGTTGATAAGTTGGTCGGCTGCTGGAAAATCCGATACAAACACCGGAAATGGGACTGCCAGCGGTTTCAGGAATGGCAAAATTTTGGAATCGATCTCATCCGGATAGTCTACGCTGATTGCTGCGAAATCTACTGTCTTCGATTTTAAATCCTTCGAGAGAGTGACGAGGTCCGGGAATTCTTCCCTGCAGGGTGTGCACCACGTTGCCCAGATATTGAGCACCAAGGTCCGCCCGTTTCGGTGGGTACGAAGGGAGTCAAATCCGTCAGCATCGATTGTACGAATGGTTTGTGACGAAGAGAGAGAAAATACTATAAGAACTCCGGCCAGCATCGTCCGGCATCGTGTGCTGTTTCGCCGCAGCATTAATTCACCCGTTTGATGCTGCAGCCGAATGCCTTGGTCTCTTTCACGGAAACGCTTTTTCCTGCAATGATCTCATCCAATGCTTTGCGCAAGTCGTTGGAAGTCACTTTTGCTTGCCGTTGGGAATCGTCGATCCTGCCGTGATAGAGCACTTCCAGTGTTGCAGGATGAATAACATAGATCTCTGGTGTATGGTTCGCATCAAGTTTGTCGGCGATGACATTGTTCACATCCTTCAGGATGGGAAAACCG
The DNA here is from genome assembly GCA_041665225.1 of Bacteroidota bacterium. GTDB lineage: Bacteria > Bacteroidota > Ignavibacteria > UBA10030 > UBA8401 > UBA8401. The sequence continues at coordinate 3,098 of JBAYJG010000026.1, read as the reverse complement.
AATTGATGATCCTGGGCATGTTCCTTAATATCTTCCGGAGTTTCCGCTTTATTGGAGTTTATCCCGACGATTGCGATGTTCTTTTCCTTATAATCGTTATACAAAGCGGTCATCCGTTCGTTATAAGCATTCGAGACGGGACACTGTGTGGAAATGAACATTAAGACGATTGCTTTTGCATTCGTATAATCCGTCAATTGAACACTCTTTCCGTTGTAATCGCTCAGTGAAAAGTTCTCAACTTTTTCCGGTGTCCCAGCAAAGACGAAACTGACAGCAATGACTAGTGCGATGAATGATGCTTTCATTGGAATTTCCCCTAAGGATGATTAGATACTGTATTTTTGAATGACGTCATCGGGAAGTTTTACTGCACGGCCGGTTTGAAGGTCTACCAGAGTGTAATCAAAATATCCGTCCGTGGAAAGTTTTCCCGTCTCTTTTCTTAATATCTCAAACCCCACTTTTGCCGTAGTAGTTCCAACTTCCAGAATAGCGGTCTTTACAATTGCCACATCGCCGAGTATCAGCGGACGTTTATAATGGACGTGACAGGTGTTGACGACCCAGCCCAGCCCTCGACGGATGAACTCATTCATGGACATTTTATAATCGCGTGCCATTTGTTCGTACCGGGCAGCTAGAACCAGGTCCAAATATTTCGTGAAATGGACATGATTATTCATATCGATATCATCGGGACGGACAAGAATCTCCGATGTAAATGTTGAATATGGCATAAGCGTTACGGATTGATGTTTGTAGAGAAAAGTTAATTCCAGTTGCGCAGAAATTCTACCAGCAATCGCACACCCGCGCCGGATCCGCCGCGGGGAATATACTCCTGATGTTCTTCCTGCATGGCCGTACCGGCGATGTCGAGATGGACCCATTGATAGTTGCCGATGAATTTTTTCAGAAACCAGCCAGCAGTGATCGCACCCGCCCAGCGTCCGCCGACATTTTTAACATCTGCGACGTCGCTTTTGATCAGTTTCTCATATTCATCGTACATCGGCAGCTGCCACACACGGTCGTACGACCGATCACCGGCGGTCTTCAATGCATCCATCGCATCCTGATCATTCCCCATCATACCGGTGGCATAGTGTCCGAGAGCAACAACACACGCTCCGGTCAATGTTGCAAGATCGATGACGAGTTTCGGCTTGAATGTCTCAGCGTAGGAGAGAGCATCGGCAAGAATCAGCCTTCCTTCCGCATCGGTATTGTCCACTTCGGAGGTCTTTCCGTTGTAATGTCGGATAATATCTCCAGGTTTCACCGCAGATCCGCTCGGCATATTCTCGACAGACGGGACCAGTCCAATAACATGCCGTTGTAATTTTAGTTGAGCGACTGCCTGCATTGTTCCAATCACTGCAGCTGCTCCTCCCATATCCATTTTCATCTCTGCCATTCCGGCGGACGGTTTGATGGAAATGCCGCCGGTATCGAACGTGACTCCTTTGCCGACGAGAACAATCGTTCCTTTTTTCCGAAACTGTTTTCCATACTCCATTGTCACAAACCGCGGATCTTTTTCGCTCCCTTTGCTCACGCTGATCACCCCGCCCATACCAAGCTGTTGGATCTTTTTCTTTTCGAATACTCTGACAGAAAATCCATATCGCTTACCGGCCTGTTGTGCATCATGTGCAAGCGTCTCGGGATACAATTCGCTTCCCGGTGCATTAGTCAGATCGCGGGCATGGATGGTCGCTTCGGCAACAGCCTTTCCCGTGGAAAGACCGGCATTAATCTCACGGTGGAAAGAAGAAGCTGCGGAAAACACTATTTTCGAAATTGCTTTGCCGTTCTTTTCCTTAGTGAGATATTTATCATACTTATAAACCGAAAGGAGAGATGCTTCAGCCATCGCAGCGGCAACTTCTTCGATTGATTCTGGAAGGATTACGTCAACATCCGGAATGGAGAGTGCAAGCGTCGCAGCCTTCAACGATTTTCCTTTTTTTGCACCGGTTGCAACTGCTCGGCGCAGTTTTTCAAGGGAGAATTTCTTTGCTTCGCCTACACCGATCAAAAACAGACGGGGAGTTTTTTTACTATTTGAATAGATTAAAACCGTTTCGCTTTCTTTTCCGGTAAAGTCTTTTGCGGACAAGGCAGTTTCTGCAGCTGTGCCGAACTGGCCGATGATCCCTGCAGATTGTTTCTTGAATAATTTTTCATCCTGAAAAATGAATGCAATATGAAGATCTGCTGCAATGGAATTGATGGGAGTTGAAACTGCGGTAATGTTCATTATTTCTCCTGAGTTGAAAGCAATGCTTTCGTTTGTTCAATAACCGATGCAACGGCGTCGTTCAAACTGATATGTTTCAATCGTGCACCGGAAGCATTTTTGTGACCACCGCCGCCGAACTGTTTTGCTACTTCGTTGATCGCGATGTCTCCTTTGGAGCGGAAACTGACTTTAACGCCGTCGGCAAGTTCTACAAAAACCAACCCTACAACAACGTTCCTGATGGAGAGCACATATTGCGTAAAATTATCCACGTCGGATTCATCAGTATGTGTTTCAGCGAATATGGTGCGGGGTAGAGCCATGGTTGCGATCTTCCCGTTATGATGCACTTCGATCCGTTCCAGCGCTTTGCCAAGCAGATGCAATTTGTTGATTTCGCCGCTTTCAAAGACATGCTGATAGATTGCATACGGATCTGTTCCTCGTTGCAACAGATCGGCAGTGATGCGATGGGTCTCTGAATCCGTCTTCGGAAATTTGAAGGAGCCGGTATCAGTCATAATGCCGGCGTAAAGCGCATCGGCGATCGGCCTGGTGATGGAATCGGGATTATCCGAAACGAAGATGCGGTATAACAGTTCACTGGTTGCGGGAACATCGGTATCAACAATATAATGGTCAGCAAAATGTTCGTGTTCCAGATGGTGGTCAATACAGATCTTAACGGCAGGACTCTTTTTCACAGTTTCCGCCATCGCGCTGAAGCGTTTTGGGGAATTGGTATCCACAACGCAGAAACAATCTGCCTTGAGAATGCGATGGTCTTCATTTCCGTTGTATGTGCGGACGGGAAAGAGTTCGGTGAGGAATTGGAGGTGTCCCGGCGTCT
>JBAYJG010000025.1:0-18722 GCA_041665225.1 Bacteroidota bacterium | reverse complement strand
CTATGATCAGGGCAACCTTCGTTCGGTGATTGAATCGATAGACAGCACATCCAAGGAATGGATCAAGGAACGCGTTATTGTCGATGCCGCGTACAGCAACGAACGCCTGCCAATAGATATTTTTATTCCGCGCAATACAGCTCTCCCGTTGCAGCCGGTTCTCTATTTCCCCGGCAGCGGCGCGTTCGAAGACCGCGATTCTCGATGGCTGCAAACTCATATGATCGATTTCATCATCCGAAGCGGACGTGCGGTTGTATATCCTATCTATAAAGGAACCTATGAACGAGGTCCCTTCGAAACGGATACGTGGTCGCGAATCCGTGACCTCCGTGTGATGATGTGCAAAGATGCAATGAGAGCGGTCGATTACATTATGACCCGTTCCGATTTCGATAAAGAAAAGATTGGGTATAATGGCCTTAGCCTTGGAGGGAACATGGGATATATCATTCTTGCTCTCGAACCACGCATCACAGCAGCCGTTTTCATGGGCTGCGGCTTCGGACAGACACTTGAAACGTCCAAGTATCCGGAGATATTCTTGCCTAACTTTGGTCACCGGGTAAAAACTCCTGTATTGATGCTCAATGGACGCTATGACTGTATCTATCCGGTTGAGGAATCCCAGCAACCGTTCTTTGATATTTTGGGAACTCCCAAAGAGCATAAAAAGCACTTCCTTTCCAACAGTGATCATGTTGTCTTACGAGCGGATCAAATACGAGAAACGCTGGATTGGTTTGACACCTATCTTGGACAGGTGAATACTCCTTCTGAATGAAAAGATACTATATGGCAGACGATATCACTTCATTGAAAAAACAGATCCAGGAGCTTGAAGAGCTTCAACTCCTGACAAACTCCTTAAGCGCAGCTCAGAATGTGCCCGATACGCTCCGACAGATTGCGGAGTGGTGCGCAAAGTTTTGCAATGCAGATTCTGCCGCAATCGTGCTGCTCAAACCGACTCACGGAGAATCGGTTATTACCATCGCTCGAACATCTGATCCGACAAATGATACAATAGATCACGGCATCAATGCCGTGGTTACTGGTTGGATTCATGAACATCGGGCACCGCTGCTTACGGATGATGTCATTCGCGATATGAACATCTTCTCTCCATCGGAACGGCAGAAGAGTATTGCGGCGGCGCTCGCCGTGCCATTGATGATGGGAAATACAATCATCGGTGTGCTGAATATGGTAAACCATCGCGGCGGAGCATGCTTTACCGAAGATGCAAAACGGATTGCATTAACTATTGCTCCCCTCTCGGCACAATTCATCGAACGTGCCCGATTGTATGAGCAGCTCTCATTCGACAATGCGCTCTTTCAGTCGTATCAAAGCCGCGGAGTGTATCAACGGTGGATTCCCAGTACAAACCCTTCAATGGAAGAATTGATGGACCGCGTACAGCGTGTTGCGCCATCCGATGCTACAGTAATCATCACCGGTGAAACCGGAACAGGGAAAGAGTTGGTGGCGCGATTGCTCCATCTTCAAAGTCCGCGTTCGAGCAAACCATTCATCGCCGTCAACTGTTCTGCTATTCCAATTGCGCTGGCAGAATCAGAATTATTCGGACATGAACGGGGTGCGTTTACCGGCGCGGATACTCTCCAGAAAGGAAAACTCGAACTGGCAGAGAACGGAACACTCTTCCTCGACGAAATCTCAGCAATGCCACTTGACCTTCAGCCAAAGCTTTTGCGAGTGTTAGAAGACCGATGTTTCAACCGCATTGGTTCGGCCATTACGATACATTTTGCTGCGCGTATTGTTGTGGCAACAAATAAAGATTTACCTACGATGGTACAACATGGAGAGTTCCGGGAAGATCTGTACCATCGATTGAATGTAGTGCCGTTGCATTTAATCCCGCTGAAAGAGCGCTCCGAAGACATTCCGCTGTTGGCACAGGCATTCTTAAAAGAATTATCGTCGGATAAAAAACGATTTCCCAAAAAAACATTGGATTATTTGAAATCGTTGGAGTGGCGCGGCAATGTTCGTGAACTTCGCAATGTCGTAGAACGTATTGCCATCCTGTCGGTGGCCACCGAAATAGAGATTTCAGACGTGAGTAGATTTGCCATGACGGATGCAAATGATCAATTGATGGATCTCGGGAAAATGCTGAACATATTGATTGCAACGAATTCTGATTCGACGAATCTTCTTGAAAAAATCGAAGAGCAGCTCATCCGTCTAGCGATGACACAAACAGAAGGGAATATCACACACGCCGCCGACCTCCTCGGCATTGAACGCACGGCAATGCGCCGCCGCGTTACAAAGTATTCCATATCCGCTGATTGATAAGGTCCCAGCACTGGGCGCTTTCACCCGCCGTGCCCTGCGAAATCACCCGGTGACAACACAACAACCACACTTGTGGCCTGAAATCACAATGGAATTGGTGGCACTGCAATTGCGATGATTGACAGGTGAACGTACTGGATTCTTCGTATCGATCATCTTTCAAAAACCATTCAACAATGGAGGACAAACCATGAACACAATTATATTCCATACGCAGTACAGAGTAGTTCTTCAAATCACCGGCATTGTACTCTTGTTGGTGATACTATGTTCACAGAGTGCGGTGAGCCAAACTAAGTTTATAAAATACGATCTAAATCCAGTACTCATTGCCGGGCCGACAGGATCGTGGGATGAGAACGTGGATGGTATTTATGGTTGTTCTGTTATATACCACAATTCAAAATATCATATGTGGTATGGCGGATATAAGGGCAATGTTGGTGCAATTGGATACGCATACTCTGACGACGGTACCTCATGGACAAAATATTCCGGCAATCCTGTTTTTACACCAGGCGCTGCGGGCGATTTTGACGCTGGTATCGGCGGATGTTTCGTGCTTTTTAACTCCGGCAAGTTTCACATGTATTATAATGGGACTAATACAGGAACTACCAGAATTGGGTACGCGTATTCCGTTGATGGAATACAGTGGACAAAACATCCGACATACGTATTTGAAAAGGGAGCGGTGGGTGCTTGGGATGAAAAAAATATTGCCATCGGATCAGTCATCAAAGAAGATTCCGTGCTGAAAATGTTCTACACGGGGAAGTCCACAACGAGTTCGTGGTTTACAGGATTTGCCACATCACCAGATTCAATTCATTGGACTCGTCCGGATTCAGGGAATCCTGTGCTTGGCGGCGGTGTGATGGGAGCCTGGGATCAGTATAGCCAGAATTCGGGCACTGTACTAAAGAATGGCAGCCTCTTTGAAATGTGGTATGACAATCAGCAACAAGCTCCCTACTGCATTGGATATGCACATTCTACTGATGGCGGGTTGAATTGGATAACGCATAAAGACAATCCAATAATTAAGGGAGATGCGGGAACATGGGATGCAGGATTTACTATCTATCCGATGGTGGTGAAACGTCCGGATGGGCGCTATCTGTTATATTACACCGGCGTCAATGGCGAATGGACAACACAAAGTATCGGCCTAGCAATTGAAGACACTACTTTGACAAAAACAGGGAACTACAAATTTGAGAATCCATCATCTTTTGTGCTTGCTCAAAATTATCCTAATCCATTCAACCCGACGACAACAATCGAATATCAAGTTCCAAAACAGTCATTGATTGCACTGAAAGTATTCGATCTGCTTGGCCGTGAAATTGCAACGCTGGTGAATGAAGAGAAGGAGACCGGAAGATATAGCGTACAATTTTCCATGAGCAAGTATCAAGTATCAAGCGGCGTCTATTTTTATTGCTTGCAGGCAGGGCAACATTCTGCAGTAAGAAAAATGTTGTTGGTCAGATAAGCACTGAGCCCGGGCAACCGGGCTTTTTTTCTTCTTGACAACGGGAATTATTCCAAGTACGTTGCATTGTAGAAATATCAATAATTCGTCGGCACCATGCCGCGAATTGGATCTTGGGATCTTTCCGAAGATTCCCGTTAACACTCTTCCCTCCTTCCATCCACCGGCACTGCCGGAAAAACTACTAACATCATTCAAGACAACTTTATCCATTCCCTATATTCACCGTGTTACTGCATTCAATTGCCTTGCAAAGGGATGCAGTTGCATGGCGTTTTGGAATGTGTTGTGATCGCTTGACCGCCTGAACGACCGTATATCGCGTGGAGGACAATGCACCGTCCGTCAACAATGCGATTGCACGTCAACACCTTCCTTCATAAGAATCACGCACATTCTTGAGCATCAGTACAAGGAGGAGATCATGAGACAAATCATGAACGTCATACTGACAAGCGTGATGTTGGTATGGTGCGCTTTCCATTCCATTGCGTATTCTCAAAATTCATTCTATTCGGACACGTTGTTAATATCAACGAATACGGACATGACGTCTACGATGGCAGCATCAGTGCTCGATCACAACGGGAAATTGCACATTGTGTTCGTCGGATGGTTTTACAAAGCCGGCGCTCCGGACGATGTTGCAAGCGAAATTTTCTATACGAATAACATCAGCGGAACATTCATGGAGCCAGAGTCGCTCCCAAAGGCAGTTCTTCCGTTCCCGCCGTTGTTTGAAGCAGATTTTTATTATTCCAAGGAGCCAACTATTGCTGTCGATTCCAACGGCACTGTTCATGTGGCATATTATCGAACGGAAACACAGTTGGACGGCTCAGCCTGGATCTGTTACACAAACAACAGCGGAGGAGATTTTTCCACCCCGCACCTTCTGTTCTATGATCCCCTCCACACGGATTCAAAATATTACAGTTATGGAAATACTATTATGCTCGCCGCCAACCCCAATAATGACAGCATCCATATCGTCTTTGAAGGGAATAGCGGCACGGGCAACGGAGGCGCCCGATATTCGGCAGGACTCGACGGAAATTTTACCATGCCCGTAACCTATGCACAACGATCGAGCAAGCCGACGATCAAATTCGATAATGACGGCATTCCGAATATGGTGTATTGGATCAATTCCGACACCTCATCGTCTTCATCGAATGTCAATCTGGTCACATCAAAAATTCTCGGTGAAACATTTTCTTCGCCGGACATTCTTTTTGCATCCGGCAGCACCTTCGCCAATGAAAGTGCTTTTGCAATTGACCAATACGACAGTCTTCATGTCGTTTTTCGCAATACTAACCTCTCCACACAAATGCAATATGTCAAGGGAATCGCTGGAACATATTCGGCCGCAACAGGACTGCCGACAAACACAGGAGTCTCGTTAATGTACGCCATCAATGTAGGGAATGATCAAACGGAATACGCTGCGTATAAGCAGGCAGGTTCGAATCAATCGCTCGGATTCATGTACAATAACGGCAGCGGATTTGAAGATATTTCCCCTACAGACTATGATAAGTACGGTATCACATCGGCTGGACCACAATGGTTTACGTTTGACAAAACCAACGGCTGCGCAAATTTTGTCTATACCACAGGATTGATCTATTTGGTATCGATTGACCTATTCTCTCCCGGCCATATATCGCCCTCCAACGACACTACCATTGCATCAATCACACCGACTGTGACCTGGCGCCGTGCCTTCAGTGCAGCATCAGAGTATAGGCTCCAGGTCTCAACGGATTCTACGTTCGCAACAGTTATTGTTGATGATTCAACCCTCACGGGAACATCAAAAGAGATAGGCCCACTCGATCTAGTAACCACATATTATTGGCGTGTAGGTGCTGGCAGTTCCGGCGAATGGACATGGTCGGATCCGTGGCACTTCACAACGGCATCATTTTACTACCACACACTGATCGATCCAGACGGCGACGGCGGATTTGAGTCCGGCGCCACTTTTGCCGAAAATGGATGGACAGCGGTTAACGGTTCCCAGGTCAACACATGGAATATTGGCACAGCGACCAGCAACGGCGGCAGCAGAGCTGCATATATTTCCAATGATAATGGCGTAACACATCAATATACAACCACTACCAATGCGGTTGTCCATGTATATCGCGATATCGAATTTCCAACAACCGATTATACGTTCACGCTGATCTTTGATTGGAAAGGGTATGGACAAAGCGGTTATGATTTTATGAAAATTTTCCTCGTTGATACTGCAACCCTTCCTATGGCCGGCGCTGAATTATCAACCGGACAAATAGGAGAGGCAAGTTATATAGGACAATTTTTCTATGTTACCGATACAATACTCATCAATGACAATAATGCCGGAACAGTAAAACGACTTGTGTTCAGTTGGAAAAACAATAATTTTGCCGGATCACAACCGCCTGCGGCTATCGATAATCTTTCCCTCACTTCCGAATCCACGACTCCGGTTGCTGTGGAACTTCTTTCCTTTAATGGAGCCATATGCGCTGCAGGAGTGGAATTGACCTGGACAACCGCTACCGAGATAAACAATTATGGATTTGAAGTGGAGAGAAAGAATGCCAATAGCTCGCTTTGGATGAAAATCCATTTCCTGCGCGGTAATGGAACAAGCAATGTGCCGCATGAATATTTCTGTATCGATCAGCCGGTTGAGAAAGGAACATATATTTATCGCCTGAAACAAATGGACAATGACGGTTCATTCAATTACAGCAATAGCATCGAGGTAGATTATGGTTCCACTCCGGCTCTGTTTTCGCTTGCACAGAATTATCCGAATCCTTTCAACCCAACAACAGTAATCAGTTATCAGTTGCCGGTAAACAGTTTTGTTTCATTGACAGTGTACGATTTGCTGGGACGCGAAGTAGCGTTGCTTGTGAACGGACGACAAGATGCCGGCACATACACGGTGCGGTTCTCAACACGCGCTTATCCATTGCCGAGCGATGTATATTTTTACAAACTACTTGCAGGAAGTTTTTCGGATGTAAAAAAAATGGTGATACTCAAATAGCGTTTTCATAGCTACAGCGCATTTTGATCAGCGGTGGATCTGAAAGGAGAACAGCATATGAGAAACAAATATTCTATCATCATTCTAAGCGTGGCATATCTCTGTTTATGGATGTCACCGGTGCACGCTCAGATTACTCATGAAGGATTTTCAGGATGGCTTGAATTGGACGGCATCGATGATTACGCCATGATTGCAGACAATGCAACGTTAGACATTGGGAATGGAGCCACGGATGATTTCACCATAGAATGTTTTTTTTATTATCCGGATACGAATATCACCGGCACCAGGACATTGATATTCAAGAATACTTCCTATGGCTTGTATCTTCTTTTATACACGACTCAGATGGATCGCATCATTTTTCGGATGAACTTTTCTCCCGTGGGCACGGATTACTATTACACGGTGAATTATCTTAATTTCACTGCCGGATGGCATCATATTGCCGCATCGTACGACAACGAGTACACGGCAGATTGGGATGCGATGCAGGTCTTTCTTGATGGAACACGGATCTTCCATGCCAACAACTTTGAGATCACTCCGGGCATTTATAATTCGACTGGCACGTTCTACGCTGGGTCCGGCAATGCGTTGAATATGTTCTATCAGAAGATCGATGAAATGAGGGTGTCCGATATCATCCGGTATCCCGGGACGACATATACAGTCCCTTCCTCGCCATTTACCAATGATGGCAATACGCGGGCGTTGTGGCATTTCGATGAAACAGCAGGTTCCACTTCCTTTGCCGATGCAAGCGGTAACAATAATACACTGGCAGGGCAAAACGGAGGACAAGCGCTTCCGGTCCAACTGGAATCCTTCACAGCAACCTGTAACGCAACGAATGTTGATTTACGGTGGACAACTGCGACAGAAATGAACAATTATGGATTCGAGGTAGAACGAAAAGCCATTCATCCTGTTGACCATAAACTCCATAATGGAAATTGGGCAGTCGCATCTCCGGGTGATGATTGGGCTCGTACTGGTTTTGTGGAAGGGCATGGAACGACGGATACACGCAACAAATATTTTTTTACCGATAGGAATCTGCAATACGGTTGGTATGGATATCGACTCAAACAACTAGACCGTGACGGAAAATATTTCTATTCTCAGGAGATTGAAGTGGGGATTTTGACTGTTCCGAAGGAATTCACTTTGTTACAAAACTATCCCAATCCGTTCAATCCTTCCACGGTCATCAGTTATCAATTACCGGTAAACAGTTTTGTCACATTAACAGTGTACGATTTGCTGGGACGCGAAGTAGCATTGCTCGTGAATGAAATGAAAGATGCCGGAAGCTACAGCGTTCAATTTTCGATGAGCGATTATCACTTACCGAGTGGTATCTATTTTTACCGGATGCAGACCGAACACTATTCCGAAATGAAACGGATGTTGCTGCTCAAGTAACCATAGAGCTCGGGCAACCGGGCTTTTTTTCTTCTTGACTGGATATGGTATTCGAAGTACATTCGCACCAGACATACCGTGTAATTCGTAAGTGTTTTGCCGCGAATTGGATCCCGGAATTTAACCGTTGATTCCTTACATTTTTTCCCTCCTTCCTTCTCCGGCATTGCCCGGTAGTAGTTCATTAAAATTCAGGACAAACTTGTCTTCAATAAACTTTTCTTTATTGTATTTCAATACTTCAATCACTCAAACATACACATGCATCGATTCTTGATTTTATTTCTTACTCTTTTTCTCGTTGTTGCGGAAGTGCATGCCGATGATCTCTACTTGAAGAATGGAATCCTCTATACAAATGTTATTGTCGTTGATACATCCGGAATGGTTGTGACGATCTTGCGGGACAGCGTACGAATGAACATTCAAACTGATTTGATTGAAAAGATTGAACAGCGAAAATATATTCCGGGGGAGCATTCCCTGCGCGAGGTGTATTCACAGTCAAAAGCTGATGAGTATGCCGACAATCGTTTGCAGAATGCACTTCTTCACAATGCGCAGGATCAGCGACGGAATAAAAATCACACTCGATGGATCAAAGACTCGGCCTATTTTCAAGACCGAACGGTCACGATAGAATTCAAGGATGGACATCGCGCCGACGCCGGGCATTTTATGCTGGGCCGTGACTCCTGCCGGTGGACAGATCTGCGCACCGGCGTTTCCGTTACCACACAAACACAGGAAATAAAATTATTGATCACAAGCTATCCGCTGCTCGGTGGTTTGCAAGGATTCTGCATTGGTGTGCTTGGAGGAGGAGCGACGGGAGGCCTCCTGGGATTTGCACTGTCGAGAATCTCCAGTGGAAGCGCCTCTCAAAATACCGGAGGTGGAAGAGAAGATGCATCGGGTATCGGTGCGGGAGTCGGAATGGCCGCCGGCGTAATCATTGGCGGCGTCATTGGCACCGTGCGCGGGGCAGATCCGGGATATCAATTTGAATATGAAGCAAATTGGTTCGTCAATGAGTAACTACTAAGGAATATTATGAATCCTAATATCTGTCCTCACTGCGGAAAAGAAGTGATGCCGTACAAACGGTTTTTGAAGGAAGCAGAGCCCTTCAAAATATCGGCGTGCGGCAACTGCAACACCCCCCTCAAACGGAGTCCTCGAGTCTTTCTCTATCTTGTCGGTATGATGATTGCACTTGCTGTCATTGCAGGACCGCTGGTTGCTTTGTTGAAAAGCTCCCACGCAAATGGTTACGTCATTTGGGGACTGCTCATCCTGCTTCTTGCATTCTGGGTGATTCTGACAAACTATCTTTCGTGGCGGTATATAGGATGGGTTCCAGTAAACAAATCACCCTAATGGAAACTCTCCAACACGTAGGTCGGTTGTCTCTACGATGCCATGACCCACAATCATGGCATTGCTATTTTAAAAGGGGTAATTTTTCCTTTGAATTTGTATATTGTTGCATCGAAATAATCATCCATGTATAACAGGAGTGCCGCATGAAGCTGTCCCTCACCGTGGCAGGATTGCTGATGATCTCAACCGTCCTTACACATGCTCAATCGAAAAACACCATGAACGATATCCATTCGTACGCAAACTCTCAGGAAGTGACAATTAAACACCTGCACCTGGACCTTACTGTCAACTTCGATTCAAAGATCTTATCCGGAAAAGCCGTACTCGATCTGCAGCATAAGAAGAAGACCAACACACTGGTGCTCGACAATCGCGGACTGGAGATCGAAAAGGTAACGCTCGATGGGGAAAAAACTCCTGCAAAATTCACCATTGGAAAGGAAGACAAGTTTCTGGGCGCTCCGTTGACCATAAAAATTACGCCGAAAACGAAATCCGTCACAATACAGTATTTCACCTCTCCCACGGCGGGCGCTTTACAATGGCTGGAACCTTCTCAGACTGCCGGAAAGCTCAAACCGTTCTTGTTCACACAGTCACAAGCGATCCTCGCACGGACATGGGTTCCGTGTATGGACGGTCCCGGAGTCCGCATGACCTATTCGGCGACTATCCGTACGCGTCCGGACTTGCTGGCAGTAATGAGCGCAGGAAATCCGACGACAAAGAATGAAGATGGCATCTATACATTCGAAATGAAACAGCCGATCCCTTCGTACTTGCTCGCTCTTGCAGTAGGCGACCTTGAATTCCGCTCTCTCGGAAAACGGTGCGGCGTCTACGCTGAACCAAGCATGGCGGAAAAAGCTGCGTATGAATTTGTCGACATGGAAAAAATGGTCTCCGCTGCGGAGGAATTGTACGGACCGTATCGCTGGGAGCGTTATGATCTGCTCGTCCTTCCCCCCAGTTTTCCGTTTGGAGGAATGGAAAATCCACGCCTGACATTTGCCACGCCGACCGTGATTGCCGGAGATCGATCGCTTGTTGCACTCGTGGCACACGAACTGGCGCACTCCTGGTCCGGAAATCTTGTGACGAATGCAACCTGGAACGACTTCTGGCTGAACGAAGGATTCACCGTCTACTTTGAACAGCGGATCATGGAAAAACTGTACGGCCGTGAACATTCGGAAATGCTTGCGACGCTCACACTGCGGGATCTGAACAGCACGATCGAATCCCTCGGAGCAACGAATCCGGACACAAAACTGAAATTAGACCTTGCCGGAAGGGATCCCGATGATGGTATGACTGATATTGCCTACAATAAAGGATATTTCTTCCTGCGATTGTGTGAAGAGACATTCGGCCGCGATGCGTGGGATGGATTTTTAAAACAGTATTTCGAAAAAAATGCTTTTGTGCCGATGACGACAGAAATGTTCCTGGAACGTCTGGACAAACATTTCAAGATCAGCGCAAACAAACAGTTGTCAGACAAACTGTCGATTGATGCGTGGATATACACCGCAGGATTGCCGGAGAATTGTCCCAAACCGAATTCCAGCGAATTCGGCAACGTAACGGCACAGGTCGATTCATTCCTGCATGGAACTCCCGCAGTAAAACTGAACACCGAAGGCTGGACAACCCATCATTGGCTTTACTTCCTCAGTTCCCTTCCGGATACACTGAAGCTGGAAAAAATAATTGAGCTCGATTATGCATTTAATTTCACTCGATCCGGTAATTCTGAAATCCTGTGTGAATGGTTCCAACGCTGCATCAAAACAGGATATGAAACTGCATATGGTCCGATGAAGAATTATCTGTTGAATGTCGGCCGACGGAAACTGGTGAAGCCACTGTACACTGCACTGGCAAAAACAGAACAGGGAAAAGCGTGGGCAAAAGATGTTTATGCAAAAGCCCGTCCCGGCTATCATTCCGTTACGTACAATACCATTGACGGAATTCTCAAGTAGTATTTTTAAACACATAGGCACTTAAAGAACACATAGATAGAGTATGTGTTCTTTATGTTTCATTAAATGATTAAACTTCTCCCGTTGCTTTTCCTTATTCTCTGCTCGTGCAACTCTCAGCATCGACCGGCGAATTCCTCCAGTGTGCAAGACTCGCTCAACAAAGAAGAACGGTGGATCAACCGGACCGAAGTGATCGCAGCACAATTTTATAAAGTGTACACACCAGGATGGGAAGGAGCCAACGGTGCCATTGGTGATGCGTACCTGTTCCGGGCAACAAACGATTCTTCCATTCTCCGTCGCTACCTTCATCAATTCGATTTGACGCAAATGTTCAACGGCACCTGGGTGGATGACCGCGCATGGATCTGTCTTGCAGAATTATACTGGTGGGAGTTTTCGGGAAAGACCAACACTGTGTGGGTGAATGACGCTGCACAACGGTATCTGGAAGCGCGAAATGAAGGTCGACTTTCTCGTCACGACGGATTCTGGAGCTGGTACAATTATCCTCCCAACGCCAATGTGAATGAACGGATCATCACCAACAGCAATATGAACCAGCTCGTTTCTGTCGCATGTAAACTCTTCGAAGCAACCGGCGATCGGCGTTTTCTGGATGATGCGTTGAAAGTGTGGAACGGAGACGGTATAACTCCCGGAATTGAAAAAACGTTTTATCGCGGAAACGGCGTCTGGCAGGGCGAAGGAGGCCGCGCGGCATTCGGGAAACAGCTTCCGTGGGAATCTGCCAGTTATTTATCGGTATTGGCATCACTGTATAAAGCAACGAAGGATCCAAAATACAAAACGATCGCAATTGCATCGACAAAACATATTCTTGATCCAAAAAACAAATGGATTGATTCTATCGATTGTTTTCAGATCCACATGGACGGTAACGGCGCATTCGTCCATTTTCTATTGGATGCGTATGAGATTGCACCGCACGAACTGTCAAACATCCCAACAATTGTTGAGACAATGCTGGAACACGTTTGGACGAACAACCATGGGAAAGCAACAGTCACGCTGCACAGGGAATTCGATCATGCGATCCGCAACGGATGGAATCCGCATGGCGGCGAAGATGGCTACGGGGTGGATGAGGTCGGAACGGTGCACGCCCAGTCGCAGGCATTGCGGGCATTTGGCGTATTCACTTATTTCACAGCAACAACTAATTAGTGACCTCTGAAAAAGTCATTGCTTCGTCAAAAAACGGCTCGTCACGAAGTGACCCCTTTGGGGCAATGACTCTATCTTTGAATATTTCAGAAGTCTCAATTAATTAAATTTTCCCTCCCGCCGCTTTCAGTGTATTTACCATCAGCATTGCAATCGTCATCGGACCAACACCGCCGGGAACGGGAGTGATAGCCGAAGCAACTTCCTTCACTCCGTCATAATCAACATCGCCGACAAGCCGTGAACCGTTCTTTGCAGCAGGATCGTCAATGCGGTTGATGCCGACATCGATCACTACCACTCCCGGTTTCACCATCTCTTTGGTGATCGCGTGCGGCCTTCCGATCGCGGCGATCAGGATGTCCGCCTGTTTCGTATAATAAGAAATGTCTTTTGCCGCGGTATGCGCTATTGTTACGATTGCATTTGCCCATTCTTTTTTCTGCACCAGCATGTTCGCGATCGGCTTCCCGACAATGTTGCTTCGTCCCACAACAACCACATGTTTGCCTGACGGGTTTATGTTACTCCGCTTCAGCAGTTCCACAATGCCGTACGGCGTGCAGGGAAAGAACGTATCGATCCCGATCATCATCTTCCCGACGCTGGCGGGATGGAAGCCGTCCACATCCTTTGCAGGGGAGATCGCTTCGATCACTTTCTGTTCATTGAAATGCTTGGGAAGCGGCAGCTGTACTAGGATTCCGTGGATCATCGGATCGTTGTTGAATCCGTCGATCATCTTCAACACTTCTTTTTCGGAGATTGTTGCAGGGAGTCTTTCCGTAATGGAATGGAAACCTATTTCCTCACACGCTTTTCCCTTGCTCTTCACGTAGGACTGTGATGCCGGATTTTCCCCGACTAAAATAAAGGCAAGTCCCGGAACAAATCCGCGTTCCTGCCTGAATTTTGCCGTGGCAATTTTTACTTCTTCTTTGATCTCCTGAGAGATCTTTTTACCGTCAATAATAATCATAGGAATCTCACGCAAAGTCGCTAAAAAATTAAATAAAAATCATTCTGGAAGAGTGTTCACAATTCTCCTCACCCCATCGTTGATCAAATACGTTGTTATTGATAAGAATATCTCTTCTCTATGTCGATGAAAACTGTTCCCCTTCATATGCAAGAGGAAGTTCAACTTCAGATTCTACTGATAAATCACGTTCTTTTGGTTTATAGACAAAAAGTTCTTAATACACAGACTCTAGCAAACCCGGTCCCAAACTCAAGTGAAGCTTAAATGCCACATCAACAATAATTTCTGCTATTGAATTTTCATCCATTTATTTCTTCGCGTCTTTGCGTGAGAATCTTTAGAACTTCGGGAAGATTAACTGTTCAAACTTTACACACTTCCCGGTTTCCACTTCCACTTCCGCGATCACGCCGCAAAGCCGGACATCGTTCGATGCTGTTTCATACTTGTGCGGTGTTTGTGTCAAAAAGCGTTTGATTGCCAGATCCTTTTTCATTCCGAGCACAGAATCATAAGGACCGGTCATACCAACATCGGTGATAAATCCCGTCGCTCGCGGCAGGATCCGTGCGTCCGCTGTCGGAGTATGGGTGTGCGTCCCGACGATCACGCTCACACGGCCGTCCAGGTGCCACGCAAGCGCCATTTTTTCCGCCGTCGCTTCGGCATGAAAATCGATGAAAGTGATTTTTGTCTGTTCGTTGATCTTGCTCAGTGCCCAATCCGCTGTGCGGAATGGATCTTCGATCGGCTGCATGTAGGTCCGTCCCTGCAGGTTGATCACACCCACTTTCACACCGCTCTTCAATTCATAAATAGTGTAACCGGCGCCGGCAGTTCCGTGGGGAAAATTCAAAGGACGCAGCAGATGTTTGAACGAAGTATAGACTTTCCGCATATCCCACCGGTCAAACGTATGATTTCCTCCGGTAATCACATGCACGCCAAGATCAAACAACTGTTTTACCTGCGCTTCTTCGATCCCTTTGCCGTCCGCAGCATTCTCTCCGTTAGCGATACAAAAATCGATCTTATGTTTTTCCAGCAACCCTTTCAGCAGTGAAGCAATGAGATCGAGTCCCGGCTTGCCGATGATATCGCCGACGAACAAAATATTGATAGTTGAAGCCATAATTCACTTTCAAAAAATATTACGAGTAAAAATCTACTGTCACCCTGAGCGAGTTCCGATGCATTTCATCGGGACGAGTCGAAGGACCTTCCAAGGATCAATATTTCACTCTGTACAGCACCGACGGCGGATTCGTCGTATAGGTGATCGGTTCCAGCCACGCCGGAGCATTCCGTGGATCGAGCAGCGGACGAAACTCCGGCCGCATGCTTGCTTCAAAGATACCATAGAAGAAATAATCCGCTTTGAGTCTCTTTGTTTCTGTTTCCAATTCCTCAATTGTATTCACGTAGGGGAAATACCGCATCGTTTTATTGATATAGAACGCAATGTGCGGTTTCCGGCAGACAATTACTTTGGAGTCATCTGTGTCTTTGATATTGGCGTTGAACCAATCGGCAATCACTTTAATCTCTTTCGGACCGGAATCGATGTTCACTTTGTTGTAATCGTACGACGTGACAGCTGTCCAACCGATGAGCGCCAAGGCAACGATAGTGCCGTTGTAGAACGGGATTCCCTTCCACCGTTCCCACGTTAATGTAACGATTGCAAAAGTAGAATACACCGGGATCAAATACATGGAAAACCGTTCGCCGTAAAACACCAGCAGTAATACCAGAAACATCAGTGCACCGAAAGTGAAATACGCTGCCTGCCGCGGAGCGGGACGGATCTTTACAAGTCCAACAACACCGGCAAAGAAACAAATGCCGATCCCCCAGCCCATCAGCAATTCCATATCACTGAGAAAATGTTCCACCAGATTCCTAAAAAGAGTCGATGCAAACAATCCCGGATCTGTCAGGATCACTTGACCGAGGGAATGGAACCGCGTCGATTCGACATTCCAGTACTGGTCCCAGCCGATCTTCCCTTTTGCAAACATTTCGTATGCGATGTTCAGATAGTTCTTATTATAGAAGAAGCTTCCTTTTTCAATAAGCGAATGGATCCCCCATGGAGCGATAATAACAAAAAACAACAGAACGAATACTACAGAATCGACGATACGCTGTTTCATATCTGTCAAATAGATATTGAACAGTACAATGACGAACGGAATGGCACCAATGACGAAGACACCGTTATACCGGGTGAGATACGCCAATGCCGCGGAGAGTGCGGTCAGGATAATATTCAGCCATGAACGGCGTTCATCCTTAAAGAGAAAATATGCCGTCGCCGCAGCAAAACAGTTGAACGTCATGTCCGTCCCTGCCGTATACGCATATTGCACGAATGTCTTATTCACCGCAGTCAGAAGAATAACAACAAACGCGATATCGCTGCGAAACAGTTTTTTCAGCAGTTCATACGTAAAGAACAATGTCAGAGCGGCCGTCATCGCAGAAACAACAATTCCTGCAGTAAAAAAATCTTTTACTCCGAGCCCAAACACCGCCAGCAATGCCGGGTATGCAGGGCCCCGGAAATCTTCAATCGTCCAAATTCCTTTCAGAATATCTTTCGCCGTCGGAACATACACTTGAAAAAAGTCAGTCTCGACATGATAATCCCCCACCACATGATACGTGATGCCGATATACAGCATCACAATGAAATAGAAAAGGGCAATCACTGCACCGGCGAAGCGGTGCTCAAGATATTCTTTGAAAAACGGAAAAACGGAAATGTCGGGAAGAGGGATTTTCTCTTTTTTAGTCCTGGAAGGCTGTTTTTTAGACATTGAACGACACAATCACTTTCTAAAGTATAGGACAAAATACTAAAAAGTGTTTGGCTGTGCAAGGATTGGCTGAAATCGTTATTGGAGGCGATGAAAACACTTACAGCATCAATGTTTCATCCGCGTATGAAAGAACTTTTTTCCAAACACCTCATCCACGATCATGACAAGAAAAAAGGCTGCGAGCCCCATCAGGAAAAATTTCCCCGATGAGGTGGCGGTGACCTGATGAACAGGTTGGGTAAACTGTTTGGTCCAGCCGGAAATAGTCTCGAGAGCAGAGTAGTATGCGGTGGAATACGATTCGATACTTTTTGTAACGATGTTCGCATCGTTCTTTGTTGTGCCTGGTCCGGAAACCATCACAATACCGATCATGGAGAGGACCAGGATCATGGCGAACAGATTGGAGGAGTTTTTCGCAAGGCGCATCCAGAGCGATTCATGCTTCAACGGAAGGATCTCGTTCATCACGTGAGTCGTAAATTTTTTGGAGGGGACGACAACTGTCTCCATCTGCACCATTTTCCGCATCGACTGAAACAATGCAACCTCTTGCTGTAATCGACGAGAGTGCCCGACGAGTTGTTCAACCTCCCGATATCGAGCCGGAGGAAGCGTTCCGTCGACAAATTCCATCAATTCTTGTTGCGTGGGCTGAAGGCCGTTGTGTGGGGTTTTCATACATTCACCATTTGCTGCATATCGGAAAAATGCCGCAGCACGGCGGTGCGTAACAGCATCCGTGCGCGGAACAATCTGTTTTTTACTGTACCAAGCGGAAGACCGGTAATTGAAACGATTTCCTCATAGCTCAAGTCCTGCAGAAAGAAGAGCGTCAGTATCGTTGAATAACTTTCTTCCATTGTCTCGATCTCTTTCCGCACGATCGCGGAAAACTCTTTGCTTTCAAACGCGATATCCGGCTCCTCATCGTCGGACGGTACTTCGATTTTCACATCGTCACCCTGTTCTTCGTCGATCGAGAAGAATCTCATCTCCCCCCGTTTGCTCAAAGCTGTGGAGCAGACATTAAAAACGATTCGATAGAACCATGTGGGGAAACTCGATTTCCACTCAAATCCCGGAAGAGCCCGGAATGCACGGACGAACGCATCCTGCAGCGCCTCTTCGGCGTCGTGGCGGTTCTTCAGCATGCGCATCGCCAGTGTCATCGCCTTTTCTTTATGACGGTCCACCAACTCGGCATACGCCTTCTGGTCTCCGTCCAGCACGCGCCGGATGATGTCGTTGTCTGTGGTTTTCATTCATTGTTCTGCAGAACTTGCATGTAGTTAGACTTGATTTCTGCTGCATGGGTTTCACAGCGGTCCATACGTCCAGTGCGACGGTTTTGATGCAGAAACTCTGAAACCTTGTGTAAGAACTTCAAGTCAAAGTAAGAAAGCAAAGAACAAACATCAACAATCAATAATCTTCACAGGAGGCAGTATGGAACCCGAGATCATCATACCGATCTTTTTATTCGGCGGCACAGCGGCAGTGTTTTGGAAATTTTTCGATTCCCGTCATAAAGAACGGATGACCATCATCGAAAAAGGATTAGTGGACGAGAATCTGCGGCATCTGTATGCAGGCTTCTCCAGCAGGACCAATCCGTACTCTTCCCTGAAATACGGCATGCTGGCTGCTTTCATCGGCGTCGGCATTCTGGTCAGCACATTCCTCTCGCAGATATTCTATTTGCACGAGGAACAGATCACGGCCGGTATCATCTTTCTTTTTGCAGGTTTGGGATTGATCACCTTCTACACCATCGCAAAAAAACGTATGGCGGAGGAAGATAAAGAACGATCCATGTAACGGTCGACTGCAATTCACAAAGACCTTTCTTCGAAAGGTCTTTTTTTTGGAAGGAACACTCATGATCAAGAAACATTCTTTCATCTATCCCATCCTCTCTTCCGTCCTGCTGTTGTTCGTCGCGATGAGTCCGTTCATGCTCGACAAGCAGAAATCGCTCGATGGGATTTGGGAAGGAAAACTGTCGTTCGGCAATAATTCTCTCCGGATCGTT
>JBAYJG010000024.1:0-18899 GCA_041665225.1 Bacteroidota bacterium | reverse complement strand
CAATGTAGAATCCGGAAGTGAAATGCGGGAACTTCGTTTGGTGCTTCCGCTCAAGGATAAAGTATTTGTCGGAGGACATGGCGTCGGTGTCGGCATTCTGAACAGAAAAGCGATCAACTATCCGATTAACGTGACGATAGAAAAACCTGTTGTTGAACCGCCGATAGTACTGCTTCGATGGACTGCCGATGCATGGTGGGGTGCAATCTCATCCGATCAGATTGAAGTACGCTATAGGATGGATCGTGCGGCATGGTCCCAATGGGTGAAACAGAGCGAAATCAGCATTCGCGGTTTATCCGATGGTGATCACCTTTTTGAAATTCAGGCGAAGGATATTTATGGCATCATTCGGAATGATATTTTTGCCGCTGCCATAACAGTTCCTGCGCCGTTTTACAAAAAGCCCGAATATCTGATCCCGTTCTCGTTGTTGATCGTAGCGATCATTTTTCTATGGCTGCGCAATGTTCGGGAGAGCATTTTACATTCGAAAGCAATGCAGCATCAACGGTTGAATATTGCCAACGATCTGCATGATGAAGTCGGCAGCAACCTGGGAAGCATCGCTCTCATCAGTCAACGAGTCGGCAGAAAAAAAGGAATACCCAAAGAGTTACGTGAAGAGCTCAAGGTAATTTCCACTACTGCTGTACAAACTGCTGATTATATCCGTGATATTGTCTGGTATACGAATCCACGGTATGATGACGTCATCAGCCTGGAAATGCGCCTTCGGGAAATTGCCTCCAAAATGCTTACCGGAATCGATGTCAATTTTATTTCCGATGATATAGCGAATCTGGATAATGAGGTTCTGGAAGTCCGCCGTAATATATTTTTAATCTTTAAGGAGATTCTTCATAACATCGCAAAACATTCACATGCATCAAAAGTAATCATAGAATTCACTCGCCATCCCCAACATATTCAATTGACTGTTAATGACAATGGGGTCGGTTTTGATAAAAACAGTGTTTCCTATGGAAACGGACTGTTGAGTATGCATAAACGGGCGCAGGAGATCGGGGCGGAACTGCAAATCCGCTCGGATGAAACCCGGGGTACGACAATTTGTATTATTTTTAAAAATGGCGTAAACACGTGATACTTCTATTCCCATGAGTTATCGATATTGAGCAAGACATGAGAACACAATCTCACATAAAGCTCCAACACAACAAAGGACGAAAGACAACAGGTGGGAAGCCGGTCCGTATCTGGGTGATTGAAGACAATGCATTGTTCCGGAAAAGCGTTGTTGCGTTGATCAATGATGAAAAAGGGATGTCCTGCACCGGAGAGTTCTCGTCTTGCGAACAGGTGCTGCAACAACTGGTCCGCGATTTACGGCCAGACGCATTTCTATTGGACATCGGTCTTCCCGGGATG
This sequence comes from Bacteroidota bacterium, assembly GCA_041665225.1. Classification (GTDB taxonomy): domain Bacteria; phylum Bacteroidota; class Ignavibacteria; order UBA10030; family UBA8401; genus UBA8401. The sequence continues at coordinate 17,507 of JBAYJG010000024.1, read as the reverse complement.
GATGGCATCGAAGGAATTAAAAAGATCAAAGCCATTATGCCGGACGCCCAGATCATCATCATTACAGTGTTTGATGATAACGATCATGTCTTTGATGCTATATGTGCAGGCGCATCGGGCTATTTACTGAAGACAACGTCGGAAGAGATGATCCTGCAGTCTATTCGCGAAGTGATCGCCGGCGGTTCGCCAATGAATGCTTCCATCGCACGGAAAGTACTTACGGCATTTTCAACATTCCGTTCGCCGAATTTGGAATATAAACTCTCTCCCCGTGAACGGGAGATTCTCGACCTGGTCATCAAATCGTATACGAATCAACAGATTGCTGAACGGCTTTTCCTGAGCGTCCATACCATCGATACACATCTCCGGAACATTTACGAAAAACTGCAGGTCCACAGCCGCACAGAAGCAGTAGCAAAAATATTACAGCATCAATAAGTTCACGACCTCTTTCCTTTTCATGTAAATAATTTTTCAGCAATGGAACATCACGTGATTACGTGATACCGTGAACACGGGATATTTAATATCACGGAAGGACGTGATACCGAAGAGTATATATTCAACTTACTTTACCTTTGAATGATTACCCATCATTAATCACTTCCCCTTAAATAACTTTTTAGGAGTACAAATGAAGAACAGATCTATTTATGCTGTACGCACTATCGCCATTGTTGGTATTTTGACACTATTGGTATTTTTTGGATTACAATCCTTCACAATGAACCCGCCAACCCCTGCTATGTTACTCCCCTTGATTGCCGACGGAAAAGTAATGAAAGCAGACGGCGTTACGCCATTTATCCAGGCAACAGGATATTACGTCCATGTTACCGGTGGAAGTGAATCACCCTCGTGTTATATTGCTTCGAATGCAAATTGGGGTTTCAGCGATACGACAAACAATTGGCCAACGGGAAATTATGTTGCTACAACTGATATTATTTCCTACAGAGGAAAAACCTATCAGGGAAGTGTAACATTCTATCATGTTGAAGGCGAGCCCACACAACCGGTCAATATTCCCTGTTATGAAATAGCACAATAATCTTTCGAATATCATAGTTCGACAGACAACGCGATGGGTAATCAGTTTAGCCTGCCAGAAATCTCGGCAGGCTATTGTATGTACATAGTTTCTGTAATTTCAACGCTCCCACAATTAGTAGCAAGAAAAACGATATTTATTCTTATCTTTTAACGGAGGAAGTTAAAAGATGAGATACAAATTTTTATTGCTAGCGTTTCATTTGGTGCTCGTTCTGCAATTACCAAATGCCATAATTTATGCCCAGGAAAAATTCTTAGGTACTATCTACGGTCAACTGATCGACGGAATCACTAATCAACCGCTTGCTGGTGCGAATGTCGTGATCGTGGAAAAGTCGAATTTCGGCGCCACAGTTGATTTGGAGGGAAATTTTGTCATCACTAACGTCCCTGTCGGTGAATACAGTCTTCGTGCGACGCTTGTCGGATACCAGCAGGCAATTCTTACCAATGTGGTCGTCTCCACGGGCCGCAGCACAAAAGTGAAAATGCGGATGAAAGAAGAGGTTATTCAGGTCGGCATGGTGGAGATCAAAGCAGACTATTTCTCCAGTGAAGGAAGCATCTCGCCGATCTCTACAATTGGATTGAATGGTGCCGAAGTGAAGCGTTCGCCGGGGTCCGAGCAGGATATGCAACGCATCGTGCAAAATCTTCCCAGCGTAGCGAACAGTAACGATCAGAACAATGAACTCCTCGTTCGCGGCGGCGCCCCGGACGAAAATCTGACCGTTATGGATCATATCGAAATCCCTACGACAAACCATTATCCCAACCAATATAATTCCGGCGGACCGATCAATATGGTGAATGTCGATCTCATCGAGGATATCCGTTTTTCTACCGGAGGTTTCCCCGCCACGTACGGCGACAAACTCTCATCCGTGATGGATATTTCATTGAGAGAGGGAGACAAGGAGAGGCTCTTTGCCGGCAACGCGCTTGCCCATTTTGCAGGAGCTGGAGGGGTATTTGAAGGGGGATTTGCCGATGGGAAAGGAACATGGATCTTTTCCGGACGACAGAGTTTTCTGGAAACGCTTGACCAGATCGTCGGTATTTCTGCCTTGGGAATCACCGCCATCCCGAAATATTATGACCTGCAAACAAAAATTACGTATGAGTTGTCTCCGTCACAAAAACTAATTATCAACGGAATCTATGGCGACGATAAAATATTAATCGAAGGCGAACCGGACGAAACAAGCGAACAGAAAAAGCATATTCATGATTCCACAGGTGTTGAGAACGTGGATGTAGTCACACGGCAGTTTGCGGTCGGAGCTACCTTGAGGACGTTATTTGGAGGAGAGGGATACTCGCTCATATCTGTCTATGCCTTGGGAAATAATTATGATGTGTATGTAACAGAAGATTTTATGGACAGGATGTATGATGGTTCGGGAAAGGTTACATCGTTCAAGAAACTTCTTTCCAATGCAATCTATACCAATAAAGCTCAGGAGCGTCTGCTGGGTGCGAAGTACGATCTGTTGTATCATCTAAATACCGTACACGAGGTAATGATCGGCGGTCAAGCCTTGACTACAGTGAAGTTTGACAATAATGTCTATTTCAATTCGGATACGCTGCGCTTCGATTTAAACCGCGACGGAGTTTTCGAAATTCCGCAATCAACATTTACCAACGGTCGAGTGAATCAAAATCTTACATTTGGGGAAGAGTACAAATTTGGAGGATATTTCAGTGACCGAATCTCCGTCACGGATGTTTTGACTGCCACTGTTGGTGTTCGGTACGACTATTTTACCTATTCAAAAAAAGGGAATGTCAGTCCAAGAGTGAATTTTTCCTACGAACTCTTTCCGATGACGACCAAACTCAACGCAGCGTACGGAGAATATTATCAGACACTTTCGTACCCTCAATACGGTAACAACAGCGGGACGGAAACGAACCGATATTTGGAAAACTCTCATGCACGGCATTTCGTTGTCGGTATTGAACACATCCTCGATGAGGGGCTGAAAATGACGCTGGAAGCATACTATAAATCGTATGATCGCCTTCCGTTCAGCGAAGAATTTATCCATTCCGTGGATCCTACGTTTCGTTCCGATAAAAAATTCAGCATTGGCAAGCGCAATTCACGCGGAATAGAATTGTTCATTCAACAGAAACAAGTGGAGAATTTTTATGGAACGCTCTCGCTGTCGTATTCATCCACCCGAACGGAAGATCCGCGAATGAATTTGACAGGGTTTTCACCAGTGAACCAGGGGGAGTATCCCGCGGATTACGATTTTCCGTTTCTATTGACCGCAGTGGCAGGGCAAGTGGTTCATGATGTGCGGCTGTGGCTGGATCGTGCGCCATTCTTCATGAAATATCCTTCTCTGCTTTTACCGTTATCGGATGACATGGAATTCAGCCTCCGGTTCCGGTATTCTACCGGAAAGCCGTACACGCTCCGCGAGTATACACCGTTTATTCAAAAGCGGGAAGGTGGAATCACTTGGTCCAAAGGGTATTGGTATGACGGTCAAACGGTCAACAGCGAGCGCTATCCGGCTTATCACCGACTGGATTTGCAATGGCTCAGTCGCTGGCACAATGAAGGGTATAACATCGTGATGGTGGTTGCGCTGCAAAACATCTATAACCATGCAAATATTGCCGGCTATCAGTACCTCAGTGACGGAACCAAAACCACAATCTATCAATTCTCCTTCTTCCCGGTGATCGGGGCGAGCGTAGAATTTTGACTGCCATGGGATGAATGTGATGGACTCTGTCAACGGTATGACTACATGCGTCGGATGTTACAAGAACGTATAGGATAACCCGAGCGCCAATCCTTCTTTGATCTGTGTTCGTGCGGAGACGCTGCGGTCATTGATCAGCTGTACATTAAATACCACGGCGATATATTTATTGAGCTTAGACGAGAGGGTATTATCACTGCGGACAACAACAACATCGATGTTGTTGAACGGCGCGAACATCTCTAACTTTGCGGTGAAGAGCGTGTTCTCTTCGATCTTGATCTCGACATCTGTGACAGACTCCAAACCTCCCTCAACTTTTGAATCCTCTACGGTTGTTGCAGTTTTTGCGTCGTCGGCGTATCCATATTTTCCGTCATCAAGCACTTCCCGCAGCGCAGCACCGAGGCGTGTCTTCAATTGTGTGATTGGCTGGTACCCGACGCCAACAGCTTGGGTGAGATACATCGGATCAAGTGCGGATGATATTTTTGATTTGGTATTTGCCGCATCATTGTATTTAAATCCGTCATCGAACTGTGATTTAAATGTTGCCGAAGCATACGGATTGATGTAGGTGCCGACCTTATATGTTAGAACACTTTCCAGTTCGATCTTGTCTTCTGTCTTCCGCAATCCCTTGGAACCGAGCCGGGTCTGTCCGTACGCCAATTTGTACGAATTGCTCCAGCTGGTCACAGTAACGTCCTGAACGGATTTTCCATCGATACTTAAAGTATAGGCAAGGGAATTTTCTCCACCCTGTGCCCAGTCTGTATAGGAGACTTGCGTGACGGTCAATCCGGCGATCAACGTATGTTTCCAGTCGGATGGTGCTGCAGCAGAATCGGTTTGTGCTGAGGCGAAGGAGAAAATGATGAATGCGAAGAAAACGATGCGATGATTCATAACGTCTCCGTGGAAAGTGATGGTGTGAAGAGAGTGCACGCTAAAATATAGATTATCATCCTGAGAATTACATCTGTTTAAAATAAAAAATCCCGGCATGGTATGCCGGGATTCGTCTGACAGTAATAGCGTTGTTACGCTTTGGAGACTTTCGCTGCTTGCAGGCCTTTGGGTCCTTTTTCTACTTCGAACTGGACCTTGTCGCCCTGATTCAGCGTTTTGTAACCGTCACCAACAACCGATTTGTAGTGCACGAACACATCTTCGCCGTTTTCACGGGAGATGAAACCGTAACCCTTCGCGTTGTTGAACCACTTCACGGTACCTGTTTCCATAGGGTGCTCCTCTATGTTGTTTCAAAAAAACCTCACAGAACTTTTTTCAGTGAGGGTACCACCGGCATTGGTGCCACTTTATTGCATTCTGACTGTAATCAGAATTTTGTGTTTGCCGATCCTCTGTTGTTCAGCAAGATTCTTCTGAGCATCAGGAGCGCATAACAACCCCGGGATTGGAAGACGGGGGCATTTCAAGTGCATCAACGGTGTTACTGTTCTTTGCAAGTCAAAAATAGATTGTTTAGAAATTAGACGCAAGTAAATTTTTTACGCCTGTGATCTTAAAATGCCCTAAATCATTGTGATTTCGGGCATTTTTAGTCATTAAACAGCAGCTTCACCTGTCTCTTCGGTCCGTACGCGAATGACCTCTTCAACGGAAGAAACAAAGATTTTACCGTCTCCAACTTCGCCGGTTTTTGCGTGCTTCAGGATGATGTCGATTGCTTTATCCTGGTTGGCATCAGCGCAGATGATATCGATCTTCGTTTTCGGTAAAAAGTTGATCGTATATTCAGAACCGCGGTAAATCTCACTGTGTCCCATTTGCCTTCCATACCCTTTTACTTCCGTAACGGTCAATCCCCGGAATCCGGCTTCCTGCAGTGCTTCACGCACTTCGTCGAGTTTGTGAGGGCGGATAATGGCTTCAATTTTTTTCATGATTCCTCTATTAGATTCTTGTTCGTAGTTTACATTGATAATTCACGTATAAGGTACCAATTGATAGAGTGAAGAGCAAGACATCCTACACTAAATCACTCTATCACAGCATACAAAAAATTAGACAGTGTGATACCCTTCTTCGCCATGATCTGAAAGATCAAGTCCGGTCATTTCATCCTTAGCGTGCGGGCGTAAACCGATCGTAAACTTAACGATATACGCAATGATTACGGTTGCAGACATGGAAAGAGCAAGTGTTATAGACATTGCCTTTATCTGTTCGAAAAGTAAACCGCCGTTAAGAACTAAATTCGACAGTCCGTTCGCATTTGCGTATGTGTTGACGCTCGAAAGATTTACATTGACGCTTGATGTTGCAAGTACACCTGTTAACAATGCCCCGAGCGTTCCACCGACGGCATGGACTCCAAATGTATCGAGGGCATCATCATATCCGAACCACGCTTTTAATTTCAACACAGCGAAGAAAGGAACGATTCCCGCAAAAATTCCGATGATCATCGCACCGTTATAATCCACAAATCCGCACGCAGGGGTGATAACAACTAATCCCGCAACAATACCGGAACAGAATCCTAACACAGAAGGTTTGCCGCGGACGATCCATTCAGCCATTGCCCAAACGAACGATGCGACAGCTGCTGCCAGCGTGGTTGTGGTAAAGGCGTTTGCGGCGATACCATCTGCTGCAAGCGCAGAGCCGGCGTTAAAACCATACCATCCCACCCACAACATTCCAGTACCAACCATACATAACACCATACTGTGCGGCGGCATTGGCTCTTTCCCGAATCCTATCCGTTTTCCCAGAATTAAACACAAGATTAAAGCGGACCAGCCCGACGACATGTGGACGACAGTACCGCCGGCAAAATCGATTGCGCGAATAGACGCTGCGCCATTCCATACGCCGTTCATTAAACCATCAACACCCCATACCATGTGAGCGAGTGGGAAGTACACTACAAACATCCACAAAGTGACGAATAACAGGACTGCCGAATATTTCATTCGTTCCGCGATGGCGCCGACAATCAATGCAGGGGTGATGATGGCAAACATCATTTGATACATGGCAAATACATTCTCTGAGATCCAATAGGAATAGTTCGTATCCGGCGTAGAACCGACTCCGCTCAGGAACATGTGTTTTAGGCTGCCAAACACAGGACCGCCACCTTCACCAAAGACCAGTGTGTAACCTATTGCCCACCATAAAATTGTTACCAGTCCGGCAATACCCATACACTGTGCGAGCACCGAGAGGACATTTTTTCTACGTACTAAACCGCCATAGAACAGTGCAAGTCCCGGCAAGGTCATGAACAATACCAACGCTGTGCTGGTCATCATCCACCCGTTATGGCCTGGACCGGCGACTCCGGAAGAAGGGATTACTATTTCACCCGGGGAAGGATTTCCATTGTTAAGATAAGCTTCAAGTCCCGCAACGCGTTGTTCAAGCGTAGGGACAGCAGAAGTATCCTGCGCAAATGAAGCATGAATGTTGAAAATAAACAGCAATGAAAACAACACTACTTTATGCTCACTAAAATAGTGTTTGCTGGAGAACAAGATTTTTAATGCCATGAAAAGGTTTCCTTAAATAATAGTGTATTCTGATTAGATGAATAAATAGTAAGGCAAATCATCAATAATACCTATTATTATAAGGAAAAAAGATGAAAAATCAACTATAATTAATATATTGTAAGAAATAGCTATAAAAACAATACAATTTCCATCGAAAGTTACTCGAGAGACAGTTTTTTCCGAAGTTGCTGTGTCAATGTCCATCCGTATCCAAGAACAACACCGGCGGAGACAAGCCACTGGATGTCTCCCTCGAAAAATAACGGGCAAGTAATTTGGATGATCAGCAGCAGAATCATGAAATACGCAATTCGTAATCCGGATCCCGGCATAACGGACCAGGCGGAAGAGAACGAACCTTGCTGTTGTTTTCGCGAATATCGGTCCGACGCAATTTTTTGCGCAAAACCGAAACTATATCCGATAATGCAACCAATGACTATTGCTGCAAGTGAAAGTATGATTGACATAAATAGTTCTCCTTTGTTATTGAATTAGTAGTACTGTGTGAGAAAATAAATTCTCACACAGTCATAAAACCACATTACCCCTTCGGGTGGTGTGTTTCAGAATATTTATCCATTGCAAAACCGTTGTATCCGGCAATTCCCATTTCAGGAATATCAAGCCCTTCAATTTCATCCTTTTCAGAAACGCGGTTGCCAACGATCATATCAATGACTTTATAAACGATAAATGATATTACACCCATCGTAACGATACATGTGACAACACCGATGGTTTCTGCCAGCAGTTGAGAAGTGCCCCCTCCATAGAATAAACCGGTAACGTTACCGGCAACACCATTAAATCCATCTCCATACGTACCATCTGCAAAAAGACCCAAAGATAAACAACCCCAGGCACCATTTACACCGTGAACGGAAATTGCTCCCACCGGATCATCGATCTTTATTTTATCAAAGAAGAAAACAGATTCCACAACAAGAAGACCAGAAATGAGACCAATAATCGCTGAATCACCGACGCCAACAAATGCGCACGGAGCGGTAATGGCAACTAAACCTGCTAACATGCCATTTGCCATCATAGACGGATCGGGTTTTTTCATTCGTACCAGCCAGACCCACAGTGTTGCAGCAAGGGCGCCCGTTGCACTAGCGATCATTGTATTGACTGCAACAACAGCAATTCTAAAATCTGTTCCAGCTAACGTCGATCCAGGATTAAAACCAAACCATCCGAAGGCAAGAATAAATGTTCCCACCATAACAAAAGGAATGCTGTGAGGGGTGATTGGATTGATGGAGCCGTCTTTATTGTATTTTCCGTATCGCGGTCCGATGAGCCATGCAAAAATAAGCGATATTACACCCCCCTGAAGGTGTACAACCGATGAACCGGCAAAATCTAAATGACCATGTCCGATACCAAAATTAACACCAAGTTGTGCCAACCATCCGCCGCCCCAGACCCAGTTTCCAAATATCGGATACATAACGGATCCGATTAACGTTCCATAAATCATGAATGCGGAAAACTTCCAGCGTTCAGCAGCTGCACCGGTAGGAACCGTCGCCGTGGTATCCATAAAAACCATTTGAAACAAAAACAGCGTAAATGCGGCGGTATCGTATCCGACTCCTTGGAGCATAAATCCCGACCAGCCCAAAATCCCGAACGGTTTGCCGAAGAGAGTAACGGTGATTTCATTGTTGAGCGCCGAATATCCGCCGAGTGTTCCCAGTGCTCCAAATCCGCCAAACATAAACGCGAATCCGCAAAGATAAAATCCCAGCATACCGAGAGGGTAGATCATAAAATTCATCGCAAACGTATGCGATGCGTTTTTTGCCCGGCACAATCCTGCTTCAACCAGCGCAAAACCTGCCTGCATGAACATCACCAAGAAACCAGTGACTAATGTCCACACGAAATTAATTGCAACGCGGTTATGGCCGACAGCGTTGCCAATCTCCACCAGTGTCGGTTCTCCCGGTTTTGCGGCGGGCACATCGCTGATCGTGCCGGTATTTGCTCCACTGGGATCTGGAGTTGTGCCAGCATATACCGACGATGGAATCGTCGAAAGCATTATCACAGCACAACTCGCTATGATAAACATGCTTTTTGCTTTAGAAAATAAGTTCATATACCTTCCTCATGTTGTTTGATGTGTGTAAGTTTAACATCCAAATAGTTATACAGCAGCGTCGCCGGATTCTTCTGTCCGGACTCGAATAACCTCATCGACCGATGAAATGAAAATTTTACCATCGCCGACCTCTCCGGTCTTGGCGTGTTTCAATATGATGTCGACCGCTTTGTCCTGGTTGCCGTCAGCACAAATGATGTCGATCTTCGTCTTCGGCAAAAAGTTAATCGTATATTCCGAGCCGCGATAGATTTCACTGTGTCCCATCTGTCTGCCGTATCCTTTAACTTCTGTTACTGTCAATCCCCGAAAACCGGCTTCTTGAAGCGCCTCACGCACTTCATCCAGTTTATGAGGACGGATAATTGCTTCAATTTTTTTCATATTGCCTCAAGTAATGATTGTGAATAGGTTCGAATTATAAACTGAGTCCAAAGAACAAGTACCCTTTTTCGGAATACGGATTCATAACATACTGGATATTGAAAGGGATCGAAAAATCGTCCGTTATTTTGATGATTTTCGAAGCCATCAAGCCCACGCTTACTACTCCGGCGCCCGTTGTTACATACCACGCGCTGCTTTTTGTCGGTGTAAATCCAACGCTTGTGGTCAAAGTAGTGGTCTCTACCGTAAAGGGATACGAAACCTGCACGTACGAAGAATTATCCGGATCAAGTAGGCCGCCGATAACATTGTAATATGCCGCCACGGATATCGGCAGCGATTCACCGCCGGTATAACTTGCACCAATTTCAACAACATGCGATCCGGACCCTTTTGCAGTATTATAATCGAAGAATGTCGCTGTTCCTGCCAACAGGCTGGGGATGTAATAATCCGTCACAATAACCGTTGCTGGTCCGAAGGCATACGATGCCCAGAGGTCATTTTCCGCATATCCAGCTCCAGCGGCGGAATAGGAGCCCCACGCACCAACAGACATGCTACCTGCTGTATAGGTTAATGCTGGTTGGAATGATTCAGCGCTGTGAAGGGCAGCTCCCCGCCATACATAATGGCTGTAGATATCGGTACCCAGCTTGATCTGAGCAATGGACACAGAAGTGATAAACATTGTTAAGAGAAAAAGGAACAGAATACTGCGTTTCATACTACCTCCGTTAATAGATGATGAATGATTATAAATGATTATGAATGAAGCATGTGTCCGGTTCGTCCCGTCCTGCATATATCCGGAGGGAGCGTTATCAAGGATCATCGCTCGTAATAAAGCAGTCAACAAGCGTATGAGAGCAGCGGAGGTGGTGCTGCAGAATAATTTTACAGAATGTGTTTCTGCATTATTAGCTTATTAAGTAAGGTAATAATATTATTTACCTTATTAATTAAGTTATTCTGATATTAAAGATAATAATTTAAGCTTCGCTGTCAAGTACTTTTTTGTGAAAAATATTGTGCGTTGCTTTTTGTCGATGGATGCACTACATTTTTACGATTATCAACCTATCACGGGGAGTGTTCCTATGTTACTTCATCACCGATTCATCGAAACCGCAAAACGGCTGGGCGATAAGGAATATATCGTCGACCGTACGACGAACAGACGGGTCCCGTACTCAAAAGCATTGATTGCTTCGCTGATCCTGTCGGAAAAATTCCAGAAATATGATAAAGGATTCATCGGGATCATGATCCCGACATCCGCAGGATGCATTCTTGCTTCACTCGCCGCATTGATGAGCGGAAGAGTTCCGGTGATGATCAACTACTCCACCATGGCAGCAAAAAACTGCGAGTATGCACAACAAAAATGTGCATTTCACACAATCATTACCTCCAAGGCGTTACTGGAAAAAATACAATGTCCCGTGGTTCCAGGGATGGTCTTCTTGGAAGACATCATGGAGAGTATTTCCATCATGGATAAACTTCATGCAGCAGTTCGTTCAAAACTGCCGTTGGCTATTCTGAAAAAAACAGTAGCGCAAGGAGATGAGAATGACAATCTGGTGATTCTCTTCACCAGCGGAAGTGAAAAAGAACCGAAAGCCGTACAATTGTCCCATAAGAATATTGCCGCGAATCTTAAAAGTCTGGAACAAGTACTGGAATTCAGTGAAAAAGATATTATGCTTGGGAATCTGCCGATGTTCCATTCCTTTGGTCAGACGGCTCACCTGTGGCTTCCCATTTGGTGTGGAATGACGGTGGTGACGTATGCTAATCCGCTGGATTTTAAAGGAGTGAACGATGTTGTGCGGGAAGAGAAAGTAACGATCTTTGCTGGAACGCCGAGCTTCTTCTGGGGATATGTCAGCAAGTCCAACCCGGGGGATTATGAATCCTGCCGTATCATTCTTGCAGGAGCGGACAAGTGTCCGGATGCGCTGCGAAAAGCATTCATGGAAAAGCATAATAAAGTGATCCTTGAAGCATACGGCTGCACAGAAACGGCTCCTGGTCTTGCCATAAATACCCCGTCCCATAATCGTCCCGGCAGCGTCGGAAGAATGCTCCCCGACGTTTTCTTGCGCATTGAGAACCATGAAACAGGGGAAGAATGCGGTGTGCGGGAGACTGGGAAGATCCTCGTCAAAGGGGACAATATTATGAAGGGATATTTCGACGACTTTGAGAATACATCATTGGCATTCCGTCATGGATATTACGACACAGGCGATATGGGATGGCAGGATGAAGAGGGGTACTTGTGGCACGTCGGCAGGTTGAAACGGTTTGTGAAAATCGGCGGTGAGATGATCTCATTGATCAAAGTGGAAGATGTTTTGGAAAAACTTCTCCCTCCCGAAACGAAGGTTTGCGTTGTCGAAATTCCTGATCAGACCAAAGGGGCAAAGATCGTAGCCGCTGTGACACATCAGTTGGATGAAAAAGAAGTATTGAAGAAAATGGCCGAACAGTTGCCGAATATTGCGTTGCCGAAACAGTTTGTGGTCATCCCGGATCTGCCGCAGATGGGAACGGGGAAGATCGATTTCAGGACCACAACCAATATGGTTAGGGAGTTGATGTCAAAATAGAGAAGAGAACAGTCATTGGATCGGTTGGATATGTTCATCGGTAAATGAATAACCGATAAACGTCTCAAGATACCGCTCCATCTCACTCCAATAATATACAGTGTAACCCCGTTGCCGCAGCAGATCAAGCTGCGGCTTTTTTAATGCATAGATGAAATATATCTCTTTTCCCCGAAGAGAGCGGGCACAATCCTGCCGGAATTCCTTTTCCATGTTCTGATCCCATATCACATACGGATTATCATACCAGAAGATCGGTCCCATGCCAATCATGACAAACGAAGAATCTGGAAGGGAAGCTTGCGCCAATTGGATTCTCTGTTTTTCCATCCTTCTTCGCTCGTGATATTCTTTTACAACGAATCCTTGCTGAACATTGAATGCAGGTTTTGGATTGACCGGATCATGATTTGTTACATCCAGAGAAATAAAACCGTAGGAGATCACCACCACAGTGATGACCGCAAAGTGTATCCTGTTGGCAATTTGCGAAAGCAGGATGAGAAAAAACGGCATCGCGGGAATGAGATATTCCCGTTCATCGGGAATTAACACAAATAGTATTGCTGTTGTAACAACTACAGCAAAAGAAAGGCGGGAAATAGTTGATCGGAATAGAGGGAGCAACAGTCTCCTGTTGAGGAGAAGTATAACTCCAATTGTGCACCAGCCGAGTAAACCTAGTGAAAAAACGATTCGATACAATATCGCGCCGGACTTTTGTGCGAGAGAGATACTTCTTGTTCTTGTCATATACTCTTGAGTAATTCCCGCAATATCATTTGAAAACAACACAGGAAGATAGCAGAGAATGGTTGTCACGATGCTCCAAAGAATAAATTGACGCATGTATTTCCTTTCGGCATCGTCAAAGAGTATGAGGAGAGGAAATAGTAATGCAATATAAGACAGCCGAGTGCCGGCAGTAAGTCCTAAAACGATTCCTGCGATGAGAAATCGTTTCTTGAGTAACAATAATATTGTTCCGAGAATACCTGCGAGCCCCCAGATATAATCCATTGTGACTGCGGAATTTTTCCAGAGAATCGGCAGGAACGAATAGCAAATAAGTAACAGATCGGTGTTGGGAAGATTCCATCGGAGAATGATGTTCCGGAAGAGTACAATAGAGATCAAAAAAATGATCAGCGTAATGAGATTGGAAGCGAACGATCCACCCAGCATAATCACCGGAGTTTGCAGCAGTTCATAGAAGGGAAATCCGGGAAAACGGGAAACGGAATATATTCCATCATTCCAAAGCTGCTGTGCCGTGTGGGCGATACGCCATGCATCTCCATCCGATCCATAGCCGCCAAACAACAGCGGAATTCGTGTGAGTGCGACCACGGCCAAGAGCAATAGTAACGAGCTGCGCGATTTCATAAAGAACAGTATAGTCAATAATTATTTTTCAAAAAAGACCGCTGCGGACGGAAAATATGTTTTGGCTTCCCTGTGCAACTATTACTATCTTCTGTCATTATTATGAAGGAGTTGTTTATGAAAAAAGTGGTTATCCTGCTATTCACTGTTTCATTTCTTTTTGCAGAAGAAGGGATGTACCCGCTCTCCGAGATCCATAAATTGAATCTGAAAGCAAAAGGATTCAAAATCAGTGCGAAAGATATCTACAATCCCAATGGTACAAGTCTCATCGATGCCAGCGTGAATGTCGGCGGATGCAGCGCATCGTTTATTTCGAATGAAGGACTGATTATTACGAACCATCATTGCGTTTTTGGAGCCGTGCAGCAGGTAAGCACTGTGCAGAATGATTATGTGACGAACGGATTCATCGCACGGACCCGCGAAGAGGAGATCCCTGCAAAGGGATTGACGGCGCGGATCATCGATTCATACCGCGATGTCTCTGCAGAGGTGTTGGTAGGAATTTCTGATACGACAGATCCGATTGAACGGACAAAGCTCATCGAAAAGAATTCCAAGGCGCTGATTGCTGAAGCAGAAAAAAAACAGGCAGGAGTTACAGCATCCGTTGCGGAGATGTTCGCAGGAAAAACGTACGTGTTGTTCATCAATAAAACGATTAAAGACATCCGCCTTGTATATGTCCCGCCCCGGTCCGTGGGAGAGTTCGGCGGAGAGAATGATAATTGGGTTTGGCCGAGACACGCGGGAGATTTTTCCTTCATCCGTGCGTATGTCGGAGTAGATGGAAATCCTGCGGAGTACTCCGCCGCGAACAAGCCATTCAAACCCAAAAAACACTTTGTTGTAAATCCAAACGGAGTCAATGAGAATGATCTGGTATTCATCCTTGGTTATCCCGGCAGAACGTTCCGACATCAAACATCGTACTATTTGGAATATGAGCGGGATATCCGACTTCCCTATGTGCAAAAACGGAATGCCTGGATGATTGCAGAGATGACTGCCGCTGGAAAAGACGATCCAGAAACTGCCCTGGCACTTTCCGCACGCATGAAATCGCTGGCGAATGTGGAGAAAAATTACCGTGGGAAGCTGAAAGGGTTTAGTAACCTTCCTATCGTGACGAATAAGAAGAAAGAAGAGGAGGAACTCACTGCGTTTATCAATGCGAATGAAAAACGGAAACAGCAATACGGAAATGTCCTCTTCGGTATCGGCGCTGTGTATACGGAAATGCGAAGCGATGCCCGCCGTGCGAATATCCTGTCGAGTATTATCGGCAGTTCCACACTGCTGAATATCGGTAACAGACTCATGACGCTTGCCGATGAACGGCAAAAACCCGATTCCGTACGGCAATCGGCGTATATGGAAAAGAATCTTATCGCATTAAAACAGAATCTTATTTCATCGCTCCATAGTTATCACCAGGGGATCGATAAATTATTCCTGACGGAAATTCTAAATGATGCATCGAAACTTTCGGTGGATCAATCCATCACAGCAACTGCTGCAGTGAAGAATATTCAACAATTTGTCGACAGCAGCTTTGTTAAAACGCACCTTGCAGAAGCCTCATATATTGAAAAAGCATTTACAATGACACCGGAACAGCTCCGTCAGCAGAACGATCCACTGATTGAGCTTGCCCGTTCGCTTGCCCCAGAGATTGAACAGCAGAACACCGTCAACCGCAAGCGGACCGGCGAATTGAACCGTCTCTCTGCAAAACTGCTGGAAGTGAAAGAAGAATGGAAGAAAAAGGATTTTATTCCTGATGCCAATTCAACACTCCGCATGACGTACGGCACGATCCGTGGATACAGTCCGTCCGATGCGACCTATTTTTCCCCCATCTCAACACTGACGGGAGTGATGCAGAAGACATCAGATGATCCCGACTATAATACTCCGAAAAAGATCCGGGGACTGTATGTGAAAAAAGATTATGGACGATATAAACACAAAATACTGAACGATCTTCCGGTGGACCTGCTGTATGATATGGATACCACCGGCGGCAATTCCGGCAGTCCAGTGTTAAATGCGAAAGGAGAATTGGTCGGCGTGAACTTCGACCGTGCGTTCGAAGCGACCATCAACGATTTTGCATGGGATGAACGCTATAGCCGCTCGATCGCAGTGGATATTCGATACGTGTTGTGGAATGTGGAAAAGGTTGCGGAGGCTGAATTTCTATTAAAGGAAATGGGAATACAATAATCTCTCAATAAACAATAAATAAATAACAACGCCCCGCAAAATTTGCAGGGCGTTTTGTTGTACTTTGATGAAACAGAAAACTATTTTACCTTATCCATATTTACTTTCACATCATCGGCAGATTTCTTCAGGGCGGCGGATTCTTCCGCAGTCAGCTTGATCTCGATGATCTTTTCCATTCCCTTGCGGCCGAGTTTTACCGGCACGCCGACGACGGTATCCTTAATTCCATATTCACCGTTTAGCATTACAGCGCAGGGAAGGATGCGTTTTTTATCTTTCACAATCGCTTCCACCATTTGCACTGCAGCAGAGGAAGGAGCATAGAACGCGCTGCCGGTCTTTAAGTAATTGACGATCTCTATGCCGCCATTCTGCGCGCGCTTCACGATTGCATCGATCTTTTCCTGCGACATCAATTCCGTCAGCGGAATGCCGGCAACGGAGGTGTAGCGTGGCAGGGGAACCATGGAGTCGCCATGACCGCCAAGGATTAATGCGGTGATATCTTCTACGGAAACGCCGAGTTCCATCGCGATGAATGTGCGGTAGCGTGCCGTATCCAGCACTCCCGCCATACCGATCACCCGTTCGCGGGGGAATCCGGAGGCTTTCTGGGCAACATACACCATCACATCCAGCGGATTGGAAACGACGATGAGAATTGCATTCGGCGATTTTGCACAGACCTGTTCGGTAACGGATTTAATGATGCCCGCGTTCGTGTTCAACAGATCGTCGCGGCTCATTCCAGGTTTGCGCGGGATGCCTGCGGTGATTACGACAATGTCCGATCCGGCAGTTGCATCATAGGTATTCGTACCGGTCACGACGGAATCGAATCCTTCTATGGGAGCGGATTCGTACATGTCCAGTCCTTTTCCCTGCGGAACCCCTTCAACGATATCCACCAACACTACTTCATTGGCGAGTTCTTTTTCTGCAATGCGCTGTGCGGCGGTCGCGCCGACATTACCTGCTCCGATGACGGTTATTTTCATACATGTCTCCTGATGTAAAAAAGTGCGTTGTAAGATTCCCACTGAAAATGCGCGGGAATGACGTGAATTTTAAATTCTGGTATAAATAAAAAAAGCGTCCACAATTGCGGACGCCTTTGAACAACAAAAACTGATCAACACGCAGAGCTTATGCTGTGATAATCGAGACAGCCTGCCGTGTTTTGCTGATCATATGGAACTTAACGCGTCCGGTCTTCAGTGCGAACAGGGTATCATCGCCGCCGCGGCCGACATTGTCGCCCGGATGGAACTTGGTACCGCGCTGGCGGACCAGGATCTCACCGGCGTTCACTAATTCTCCGCCGAAACGCTTCACTCCAAGACGCTGGGCATTACTGTCGCGTCCGTTCTTAGTACTACCGGCCCCTTTTTTATGTGCCATGGTTCAAACTCCTCTAAAACGTAAACTTAATTGATTGACGTGATTTCGATCT
>JBAYJG010000023.1:0-19837 GCA_041665225.1 Bacteroidota bacterium | reverse complement strand
CGTCGGCTGGTGTTCGCCACGTGACTGATTACAATGCACGCATCAAAGACGGTCGGTTACGAGGAAAAGATACGGATACGATTAAACATCGTTACCTGCCGTATATTGTTGTGATAGTGGATGAACTGGCTGATCTGATGATGACTACAGCGAAGGAGGTGGAAGAATCGATTGCCCGTATCGCGCAGCTTGCCCGAGCAGTCGGCATCCATCTGGTTCTCGCAACGCAGCGTCCCTCTGTTGATGTTATCACCGGCGTGATTAAAGCGAATTTCCCTTCCCGTATCGCATATGCAGTTTCATCGAAGATCGACTCGCGCACTATCCTGGATGGCAGCGGCGCCGAACAGTTGATTGGACGGGGAGATATGCTGTATCTTTCCTCCAGCAGTCCGAAAGCAGTGCGTATCCAAAATGCGTACATCTCTACAGAAGAAGTGGAAGATATCGTTGCGCACATCGGCAAACAGCAAGGCTACAGCAAAATGTACGAGCTCCCCTCTGCACTAGAAAAGAAAAAAGGTGCGAACGGGGGCGGTGGCGGAGACAGAGATGAACTGTTCGAGGAAGCGGCCCGCATCATCGTCCGTCACCAGCAGGGCTCTGTGTCGCTGCTGCAGCGCCGCTTGAGCGTTGGTTATTCCCGTGCGGCGAGATTAGTGGACCAACTGGAAGAGGCGGGGATCGTCGGCCCATTCGACGGCAGCAAAGCACGCGAAGTAATGATTGAGGATGAATCACAACTGGAAATCATTCTAAAGAGCCTGTAAAGGATCGCATGAAACTGTTCCTCATCATACTGTTTTTTTTCATACCGTTATACGGTCAGCAGTTGACACCCAAAGATATCCTGGAAAAAATCAGTACCCGCTATGCACAAATGAACGATGTCTCAGCATCGTTTACCCATTCGGTACAGCTGCGGTATAAAAAGACTGCCCGAAAGCAGAGCGGCAGCGTGAAGATCAAAAAAGGGAACAAATACCGTCTTGAAACAGAACAACAAACGATCGTTACGGATGGTGTTACTGTATGGATGTACACTCCCGCCAGCAAGCAAGTGCTTGTCGACAAGTTCAAAGCCAACCGCCAGCCGTATTCACCGGATAAATTCTTGTTAGGATTGCCGAAAGATTTCGTTCCAGTGCGTGCGGAAACGACGGATTCTCTTGTGCTGTTATCGCTCCAGCCGGCGGAGAAAAACACTTCTATGGCGAATATTGCTTCGATGAACGTTTGGGCTTCAAAGGATGATTGGACGGTATCGAAAATTGAGGTTACAGAGAAGAATGGAACGCTTACGGCAATTCAATTGACAGATCTTCTCTTTAACAAAGGACTTGATGACGCTAATTTCCACTTTGAAATCACCGGCGACATGCATGTTGTGGATATGAAAAGTATTCAATGAAATCGATCCTAAAAAATATTCTGAGCACGCTCTTTAGTATCGGTCTGACTGTGCTCTTCTTGTACCTGGCATTTCAGGGGAAGAATGTCGGCGATCTGTGGAACTCGTTGATTGATGTTCACTGGAGTTGGTTTGTGATCTTGTTCGTCGGAAGTGCATTGAGCCATCTCATTCGTGCATGGCGATGGAAGTATCTGTTGTATCCGATCAAGAAGGATATCTCGATTCGCAATACCTTTTCCGTGACGATGATCGGGTACCTGGTCAACAATATTGTCCCGAGGTTGGGAGAATTTGTCCGTCCGTTCGCAATGAAGAAACTCGAAGGAGTTTCAAAAAGTGCTGTTATGGGAACGATTGTGCTGGAACGCGTTTTGGATCTGGTCACATTCGCACTGGTCGTGATGATGGTCTTATCCGTCTATGCCGAACCGTTTACCGTATGGTTCCCCTCCATTGCATCGTTCGAATGGCTTGTTTTTCTTGCTGCTGTAATTATGCTGATCGTTTTCCTGTTTATTTTCTTTAAAGCGGACATCTTTTTTCTTTTCCTGAAAAAACTGCTCTTTCTGTTCCCGGCCAAATTCCGGGCGCAGGCGGAAAAGATCTTTGATTCATTTCTCAGCGGTTTTCGGGCGGCAAAACATCCCGGCAATTTTATGATGATCGCGCTGACAAGCCTGTTGATCTGGATCTCGTATATTGTGTTGCTGTATATTCCGTTCTTCATCTATAATTTCCCTCAAACGAACGCTTTGAATTTCGGTTCTGCTGCTGTATTACAGGTCGCGTCCGGTATTGCCTTTGCACTGCCGACACCGAGCGGAATCGGCAGTTATCATGCATTCACTTCGTTTACGTTGACGGAACTGTTCCGAGTGGATCCGGCACAAGCACTGAGTTATGCTGTCTATACTCATGCAGTGGGATTCCTCACGACAACGATTCTTGGACTGTATTATTTCTTTGTGGATAAAATCCACGTTGCGGATGTGATGGTGAAGAACGGAACGGAAGAGCCATTGCCGTGAAATACCTAAGCACTTTATTGATGTTGTGCTCAGCGTTGCTTTCACAATCGAAGTCCCCTGCATTCGTTCAACGTGAAAATTCCGTTGCCATCATCGGCGGAATGGGAGTGCATCTCGTTTCTGCACCCGAGATTGTTGATTACATCAATGCATCGACACTTTTTTCACAGCGGGTGGATGACTTCGGGTCTGCAGTGGATTTTTTCGGTGGGATTGAAATTCCGGTGACAGAAGAATGGGGGATCAAACTCGAACATTCCTATCTGTTTAAATCGTATTCAGTACCGGGGAATGGAGGAGGCACGATCGATTTCTTCTATGCTGTGCAATCGCCATCAGTACTGGTGCAGCGGATCTATTCAGGATTTGGATATTTTGTAAAGATCGGCGCTGGCGGGGGATATCATTTCGGAAGTGCGGAACAACGTGTTTCAACGTATGGCGTAACGACCAATTATACCGCGAACGGTGTCGGCCTGAAGGCGGAATTGGTCGGTCAAACGGCGTTTGATGAACAAGTATTTGCATATATCGGGGGATCGCTTGGTTGGGAATTTATCGGCAATTTGAAAGAAGCCGACGGAAAGCCGCTCACTCGGCCTAACACCGCAGGTGGAGTTTCCCTGCGGTATTTCCATGCAGGCCTGCGATTCGGTATCACTTATTATCTTTAACTTTATTCAAGGGGATTATGAAACACTTTTTCTTACTGCTGTGCATCATTACAGTGTTTGTGATGACAATAGATGCACAATCAAAAGTATTTAAAAAAAATAAAAAAGGAAACCATACTGTGATCGAACAAAAAGAAAATTCGAAAAAGGGATTTGTCGTTATCGAAACGACTCTCGGCAATATCACTATTCAACTGAATGATTCCGCTGCACCAAAGCATTCGGCGAATTTCCGCAAGCTGGCAAAGGAAGGATTCTACGACAGCACCACCTTTCATCGTGTTATTCCGAATTTCATGATTCAGGGGGGCGACCCGAATTCCAAATCGGGAGAACGCAGTACACATGGAATGGGGACGCCTGGCTACACCATAGATGCGGAAATTGGTCTCGCGCATGACCGCGGTGTGATCGCAGCGGCACGGCAAGGGGATCAGATCAATCCCCAGCGGAAGTCCAATGGCAGCCAATTCTATATTACCGTTGTTCCGACAACATTTTTGGACGGCCAATATTCGGTATTCGGCAAAGTTGTAGAAGGAATGGATGTTGCCGATAAAATCGTCGCGGTGCCGCGCGATGCTCGCGACAATCCTCTAGAGAAAGTGATGATCAAAAAAATGACCGTGATCGAATAACCGGCGTCGTACCGGCGTTCGCGCCGGATGCAGGAACAGCTATGGCGAAATCGAAAGAAAAATTTGACGTAGAACGGTTCGTTTCTTCCTTTGCGAAACGACAGTTTGCATCGTTATATTTTTTCCATGGGGAAGAGACCTTTCTTATTGAAGAGGTTGTCGCATCGTTGATCGACCATGCCGTTGATCCTGCCATGAAGGAATTCAATCTCGATATCATCCATGGAAACGAGATCGACGGAAAGCGGATTGTTTCCCTTGCCTCGTCGTATCCAATGATGGCGGATCGCCGGGTGATCATCATCAAAGAATTTGAACGCGTTCCGGAAAATAAGGTGCTGGAACAGTATGTGGAACACCCGTCGGAAACAACAACGCTGGTGATGATCGCAAACAGCGCAGATTTCCGTAAATCACCTTTTGGTGCTTTCAAGAAACTCGGCATCGTCCATGAAGCAGCACCGCTGCGGGATTATGAAACGACCGCCTGGATCGAATCCCGGATGAAGAGATTGAAACGCACAATGGAACCCGCCGCAGTGCAGCTACTCTATTCATATGTCGGCAGTTCGCTGCGCGAATTGGCGAACGAAATCGAAAAATTGCTTCTTTCAGCGGCCGAAAATGCGGTGATTACGGTGAAGGATGTGGAGCGAGTGGTCGGTGTATCACGTGAATTTTCCCCGTTTGAACTCGCAAATAAAGTCTCCGAAAAACAGATTGCAAAATCGATCGAGATTGCGGACCGGCTTATCCGATCCGGTGAAAACGCCGTCGGTATTGTTGCGGTGCTGACCCTGCACTTCTTGAAACTGTGGAAAGTAAAAGACGGTCTTCAACAAAACAAACCTGAAGACGAATTGGCAAAGATCGCCGGAACACATCCGTTCTACCTCAAATCTTATCTTGCGCAGGCAAAGAATTTCCGATCGTCGGAAATTGAGCAGGTGTTTGTTCATCTTGCAGAAGCAGATCTTGCCTTGAAATCTTCAGGAGATCCGAAACTGGTCCTCACCAAGACCATCGCGGAGATCATCTCCGGCAGGATGGTCCAAACGGAAGAACCGGCAGTATCATGAGACTCCTCTTCCCGCCGACATCGGACGAATGGTTATTCCTTGGAATCATTACTTTTCTTGTGATCATGTTGATCAGCATTGCCGAGCTTGTTCGCAGACTGTTGAACGGAAACTCGGAAGTGACGCGGAAGTTCGTCCATATTCTTGCAGGAATTCTGATGGCGTTTGCTCCAACAGTTTTCTATTCCGGTATTCCCGCGATCATGATCTCCGTCCTGGCCATTATCGTGGCATTCTTCTCAGTCCGTTTGGGATATTTGCAAAGTCTGCACGACACAGAACGGATGTCGTACGGCACAACGTTCCATCCGCTGGCATTTCTGATACTTGTCGTGTTGTTTTGGGACGGGGCACCGCACATCCTTTCCATCTCCATTCTGATTCTGGCAATTCCAGATGCATTGGCTGCTATTGTTGGAAAGCATCTGCGATCCGTGCACTATTTTGTGTTCAGCACGGACAAAAAGACGATTGAAGGTTCCTCCGTTATGTTCCTGAGTACGTTCATTTGCATTATGATCTTTCTCTGGAAGGGAGGATATACCAGCGAATATCCATGGTACACGATTGCGTTCGTTACTGCACTCGTTGTTGCGGCATGGGAGCTGGTTTGTGTGAACGGTCTGGATAACCTGACTATTCCGCTCAGTACAGCATTCATGCTGCACTATTTCCTGGTTCCGGGATCGCACCATTTGCCGCTGCAAATGATCGCTGCTGTAGTGCTTGCTGCAGCGATCGGCGCTGTCGCTTATTATTTCAAGTTCTTGTCCGGAAGCGGGAGTATCGCCACGTTTCTGCTTGCTGTCGTCATTTATGGAATCGGTGGATGGTTGTGGACAGTTCCAATCCTGGCATTCTTTATTGCATCGAGTCTCCTCTCCAAATTCGGAAAGGCACGGAAGAAAAAACTCGAACAGATTTTTGATAAATCGAATAGGAGAGATGCCGGTCAGGTTGCTGCGAACGGTGGAATTGCAGGATTTCTGACGTTGCTCTGGTATATGTATCCCGATCATACTGAATTGTACTATTGTTACATCGCTTCCATTGCAGCAGTCACCGCGGATACGTGGGGAACGGAGATCGGCACACTGTTGAAAAGAAATCCTCGTTCAATCGTTACGTTCAAAACTGTTGATATCGGTACAAGCGGTGGAGTGTCGCTGGCAGGATTTATGGGAGGAGCAGTTGGAGCAGGATTTGTCGTTGTTTCTGCGGCGACGATTGCAGGATCGCATTTTGAATCAACATATATTATACCATTGATTATCAGCGGATGTATTGGTTCAATTATTGACAGTATTCTCGGAGCAACCGTTCAGGCACAATATCAGACGACCGAGGGGAAAAGGACGGAAAAGACCAGTGTGCATGGAGTGCCGACATCATTGATGAGTGGATTTGTGTGGATCAACAACGACATCGTCAATTGGCTGTGCGCTGCATCTGGCGCTGCGATGATGTATTTTTTGCTTTAACCCATAAAGATTGGTACCTTAAGTTATTATGACAAAAGAAGTAACAGTACAGTCCGTAAAAATAGGAGCAGGGAATCCGCTTGTACTTATGGCCGGTCCCTGTGTTGTAGAAAACCGCGATATGATTCTGTACACCGCAGAGAAGGTAAAGACGATCTGTGCAAAATATTCGGTTCCGTTCATCTTCAAATCCTCTTACAAAAAAGCGAATCGCACCAGTATGGAAGGATTTGTCTCCATCGGAATGGATGAAGCGTTGAAAATCCTGGATGAAGTTAAGCACACTTTTGGTGTTCCGATCCTGACCGATATCCATACAGCCGAGGAAGTCTCCGCAGCGGCACAGGTGGCGGATGTGCTACAGATTCCCGCGTTCCTTTGCCGGCAGACCGATCTGCTGATTGCTGCCGGGAAAACGGGAAAGGCCGTGAACATTAAAAAGGGACAGTTCCTTGCGCCGGAGGATATTAAACATCCCATCGGGAAAGTCGCTTCGACCGGGAATAAGAATATTCTTGTCACTGAACGGGGAACGACATTCGGATATCATAATCTGGTGGTGGATATGCGGGGACTGGTGATGATGCGGAAGTTCGGATATCCTGTCGTATTGGATGCGACCCATTCCGTTCAACTGCCGAGCGGCGGTGACGGGAAAAGCAGCGGACAACCGGAGTTCATTTTTCCGTTGTCACGTGCCGGTGCAGCAGTGGGGATCGATGCACTTTTTGTCGAGACACACCCGGAACCGTCCAAAGCCCTAAGCGATGCAGCAAGCCAGCTTCCATTGAATCAATTAGAGAACCTGTTGAAACAGGTCGTTTCCATTGACAACGTTGTAAAACAATTTGTTCAATAATATGTCCAACGAATCAGTCGATATCCAAAGAGCAAAACGGGTTATCCGCATGGAAGCGGAATCCGTCTCAGCCCTGGAGAAGAACATCAATGCCTCATTTCAAAAGGCAGTGGATGTCATATACGGGTGTAAAGGAAGGGTTGTTGTTACCGGCATGGGAAAATCCGGCATTATTGCGCGGAAAATGGTAGCAACAATGAACTCAACAGGTACACCCTCCATCTTTCTTCATCCGTCAGATGCGGTGCATGGTGATCTCGGCATGGTGCGGAGTGATGATGTCGTCATCTGCATCTCGAAAAGCGGAGATACGCAGGAAGTGCGTCAGTTGCTGCCCATGTTCAAACGGATCGGCGTTCCCACAATTTCGATGGTGGGGAATATGAATTCCCATCTCGCATTGCAGGCGGACATCACGCTGGATATTTCCGTGAAAGAGGAAGCTTGCCCGCATAATCTTGCACCGACGACATCGACCACGGCAACACTGGCGATGGGAGATGCACTTGCGGTGACATTGCTGGAAAAGAAGAATTTTTCCGCGGATGATTTTGCCATGTTCCATCCTGGCGGGAATCTTGGGAAACGGCTTTTGTTAAAGATCGAAGAACTGGCGGTTACGGGCAGCCACATTCCGAAGGTCAGCCTGAACACCAGTTTGAAAGATGCGATCCTGGAGATAACGTCGAAACGGCTCGGCGCGACCAGTGTGGTGAACAGCGATGGACGTATTGCCGGTATTATCACTGATGGTGATCTTCGCCGTCTGCTGCAGAAGACAACGGATGTTACAAATCGCACTGCAGAACAGGTAATGACAAAGAATCCAAAAACGATCCGCACAGGAACGCTGGCATCGGTGGCGCTGCAAGAGATGGAGCAATTCAGCATTACCCAACTGATCATAGTCGATGAAGATCGGCGGCCGTACGGCATCGTTCATCTACACGATCTTGTTCGTGCAGGTTTGGGTGGAGAATCGGCATCGTGAAACAACTGCTATTCGCTTTCCTTTTGATGCTATTACTGACCGGCTGTGAAGAAAAAGTGAGGCCTTCTGTGCTGAGCGGAATTTCCAGCTCTCAACTCCCCTCGCAGGAAAGTTGGAATTCGACGATCACCTTCACAGATTCCGGTATCGTAAAAGCCGTCGTAAAAGCCGGACACATCTATGCATTCGATAATTCCCGAACGACCTACATGGATTCCGGTGTGGTGGTGGACTTTTTCGATGAAATGGGGATGCATACGTCGAAATTAACTTCTCGCAGCGGTGCAGTGGATGAAGGAACAAACAATCTTGAAGCGATCGGAAATGTGGTTGTTACGTCGGACAGCGGTACGGTGGTGCGGACGGAAAAGATGTTCTGGACCAACGCCACGCAGCTGATCCATTCTCCCGAATTCGTTCATATTACTTCCTCGACTGAAGATCTGAAAGGGACCGGATTTGAATCCGATCATAATCTGAGGAATTACAGGATCTTCAAAGTGAAAGGAACGTCGGAACAGAAGTGATGAAGGCCGTATCCATACTGTGTCTCATGGCGGGGATGGTTTTCTCTCAGCAGGCGGATCTGATCGTGCTTCAAAACGCCGATGTTTTTGCTGGACGCAGGTTAGATAATGGCGAGGATGTCCGGGAATTGACCGGTAACGTGCGGTTCCGCCAGGGCAATACGCGTGTCTGGTGCGATAAGGCGATTCAATTCTTAAGCCGGAACGAGATCGAATTGATAGGCAGCGTCAAGATTATACGTGATACAGTTACCTTGTCGGCAAAAAAGGGGCGGTACTACGGCAACACGCGCAAAACGGATGGGGAAGGAAACGTGGTATTGAAGACCCCCAATGTGACGCTTTTTGCAGATATTGGTACCTATTACCTGGATGACGAGAAAGCGTTCTTTCAGCGCAATGTCCGGGTTGTCGATTCCAACACGGTGATCTATTCAGACCAGCTGACCTATTTTGAAAAGGAGCGGAATTCCGAGGCGATGCTGAATGTGCGGATCGTGAATTTGGAAGATAATGTTACCATGTTCGGCAACTATCTGATCCATTCGGATTCGACTCGGTATAGCAGAATGACTGAGAACCCTCGACTGATCCAAATCGATACGACCGACAACGGGGAGATCGACACACTTGCCGTGAAGAGCATCGTGATGGAATCGTTCGATGATTCCACTGGGAAGATGATCGTGAAAGACAGCGTTATCATCGTTCGCGGCGGTTTGGCGGCGCGCAGCGGCCTGGTGAAATTCTTTCGTCATGATGAAAAGATTGAATTGTACGATAAACCGATAGTATGGTATGAGGAAAATCAAGTAACTGGCGATACGATTTTTTTGACACTGGAAAAGAACAGATTAAAGACTGCATCAATCAAAACACGGGCGTTTGTGTTGTCCCAAAGCGACAGTCTGTATCCGAACCGGTACAATCAGTTGACTGGCCGGTCGATCCTGATGACGTTCCGGGAGAACAAACTGCAGGAAACATTTGTCGAACGAAACGCTATCAGCCTGTATTTTCTCTATGGCGATTCAGCCGGGAACGGTGTGAACAAAACGAGCGGGGACGCCATCACGATGCAATTCGATGACGGCAAACCAAAGACGATCCATGTGACAAAAGGAATTGAAGGGACATATTTTCCGGAAAACCTTCTGAAGATAAATGAATCGCAGTACAATCTTGATGGATTTTTTCTCCGGGATGACAGGCCGAAATTTTCCACCGTGTTCCCGACTCAACCGAAATTATGAGCACTTTATCAGTACAGAAAAAAATGATCCTTCGTGCAGAGAATCTTGTAAAACGTTACAAGAAGCGCACGGTGGTTGACCAGGTTTCCGTCTCCGTCGAACAGGGAGAGATCGTCGGACTACTCGGTCCGAACGGTGCGGGAAAGTCGACCTCCTTCTATATGATCGTCGGGATGATCCGGCCCAACGAAGGGAAAGTATTTTTGGATGAGCAAAATATTACCAAACTGCCGATGTACAAACGTGCCCGCGCCGGCGTCGGATATCTGACACAGGAAGCATCCGTCTTTAGAACCATGAGCGTACGGGATAACATTCTGTCCGTGCTGCAGATGACAAAATTCTCCGTGAAGGAACAGCATGAACGTACAGACAAATTGCTCGAGGAGTTCAGCCTGTCGCATATTGCAAAAAGCAAAGGATTCATGCTCTCCGGCGGTGAACGACGGAGGACGGAGATCGCACGGGCAATGGCGACCGATCCGAAGTTCATTCTGCTGGACGAACCGTTTGCCGGAATCGATCCGATCGCTGTTGAAGACATTATGGAGATCGTGAAACAGTTGAAATATCGGAACATCGGCGTATTGATTACGGATCATAATGTACACGAGACACTTTCAATTACCGACCGGTCTTATCTGCTGTTCGAAGGGAAGATCTTAAAATCGGGAAGTGCAGAAGAACTGGCCGGCGATCCTGAAGCCAGAAGGCTCTATCTTGGAGAAGGATTCAAATTAGACCGTTACGAATAATTATCATAGAGGAAGAACCATGGTTGTAGTTGTTGAGCAGAATGCGACAGAGCAACAAATTGAAGGGATCATCAAGATCCTGCACGATTTCGGATTCGATGTCCATCGATCCACCGGTGTGAATCAAACAGTACTTGGCGCCATCGGCGTCAAACCGGATTTTGATACGCGGCAGGTAGAGGTGCTGCCCGGTGTTGCTCATGCCTACCGAATTACCGAACCGTACAAACTAGCCAGCCGTTCATTCAAACAGGAAAAGACCATCGTCAAGTTCAAGAATTGCGAAATCGGCGGCGATTCGATTGTGATGATGGCCGGACCGTGCTCGGTGGAAAATGAAGATCAGATCTTCACGATCGCGGAACGGGTGGCAAAAGCAGGAGCAAAATTTCTGCGTGGCGGCGCGTTCAAGCCGCGGACCTCGCCGTATGCGTTTCAGGGACTTGGAGAAGAGGGATTGAAATTAATGCGCCGAGCGGCGGATGCGCACGGTCTGCTGGTTATCTCCGAAGCAATGGACAGCAATCAGATCGATGTGATGGAGAAATATGCGGATATTATCCAGATTGGCGCCCGGAACATGCAGAACTATAATTTTCTCCGCGAACTCGGAAAATCGTCGAAGCCGGTGATGTTGAAGCGTGGACTCTCCGCCACGTTCGAAGAGTGGCTAATGTCTGCGGAATACATTCTTTCCGGCGGCAACAAACAGGTGATTATGTGTGAACGGGGCATCCGCACGTTCGAGACGGCCACGCGCAATACGATGGATATCAGCGCCATTCCCGTGATTCATGCGAAGAGCCATCTGCCGATCATTGCCGATCCATCACACGGTATCGGCATCCGCGACAAAGTCATTCCAATGGCACGTGCGGCAGTAGCAGCCGGTGCAGACGGCATTATTGTCGAAGTACACAATGATCCCGACCATGCAAAATCGGACGGCCCGCAATCGCTTTTCCCGAATCAGTTTGAAGAGCTGATGAAACAAATCCGCATGATCGCTGAAGCGATCGGCAAAACGATAGCGTAAAGAATTTTTAACAAACCCTACGTGTAGGCAGTTTATTGCGCAATCATGGGAAGGTTCAGGCTCTGGATGCCCGCTTTCGCGGGCATGACATTTAGCGGAACAGTACTCTTATGAATATTACTATCATCGGTCTTGGAGTTATCGGCGGTTCGCTCGGTCTTGCGATTAAACAGAGCGTGCCGCATGCTGTTGTTATAGGATTCGATGAGCGACAGAAAATCGACTCTGCTCTCCGCAGAGAAGCGATCGATTTTGGCGCTGCTACCTTAGCTGGGTCCGTTCATGACGCCGATATCATTTTTCTTTGCACGCCAGTGCACACGATTCTGGAGCTACTGCCTCAGATTGCGGCTCATTGTAAAAAAAGCGCGATCATTACCGATGTCGGCAGTACAAAAGTTGAGATCGTACGTTCTGCAAAAAAGGTCTTTCGCCGCAACGGCATATTCATCGGGGGGCATCCGATGGCTGGCTCCGAAGGGAAAGGAATCGAATATGCCGATGCGCTGCTATTTCAGAATGCAACATATGTGCTGTGCGCAAATCCTTCAATGAAAAAAAGGATCGCTGCGCTCACGTCCCTCCTTTCCGCTGTTGGGGCTCGGGTATTATTCCTTTCCGCTAAACACCATGATACTATTGCAGCAACTATCAGTCATTTGCCACAGTTGATCGCTGTCGCAATGATGAATTTCGTGGAAAAGAAAAACAATTATCATCAGGGATATTTGCAATTAGCTGCTGGTGGTTTCCGTGACATCACGCGGATCGCCTCCAGTCCGTACGGGATGTGGAAGGATATCCTGGCGAGCAATGCAGATGAGATCCGCCGGATCATCAAAGAATTCTCCGAGCTTCTTGGTCAATTTGAGAAGGGACTGCGTTCTTCGGCAACACAACGCTCGTTTGAACGACGGTTCATTGCCGCTAAAACAGTTCGCGATGCTATTCCAAAGAATTCAAAAGGATTCCTTCATCCGCTCTTTGAAGTGTATGTTGCTGTTGATGATCGTCCCGGAGTGCTCGCTGCAATGACAGGAGCGCTCACCACTGCGAAGATCAACATCAAGGATATCGAGTTATTGAAAATCCGTGATGGAAAAGGAGGGACATTCCGCTTGTCGTTCGAATCGAAACGCGACGCCGAAAAAGCAGGATCGGTTTTAAAAAAGAAGAAATTCAAAACACTCTGATCTATCTCAAACCATTTCGTCTTGTTTCTAAATCCCTCGCAAATTTCATCGAAGTATTTTGTCTGAATCAACGTTGAGTTATTAAACACCATCGAAAATGCGGTTGGGAAAAGATTTCCCGATGCAGAACCTACCTTTTTGTTGATTCTGATTCAATCTCTTTCTACCATTTGGGCAAGTCTCGTGCTCTGATGTGAACAACGGAGACATTCATCGTGGTCGGCACTGTTAACAAATCGTTTCACTTCCTGCGGGTTCTGTTCCTGTATCAAGGACCGATTGTTCATCTGTTTCTCTACTTGCCGCTTCGTAGCAACTATTCCCCCGTCTTCAATGTCGCGTTGCAATCATCATACGCGCACCACAATTCCATCATTACTTGTTTGAGCGGTTTACCGACAGACTGAAAGGAGACACCCATGAATAACCAAGTTGTCGTTACAGATTCCCGCACCGGAAAAAAATATGACGTTCCCCGGGAGATGATACAGCAGGATGCGCTGACGATCATTGATAGCAGAACAGAAAAAGAGTACTCCGTCCCGATCACGAATGGAACAATTAAGGCGATGGACCTTCGCCAGATCAAGGTATCGGACGAAGATTTTGGATTGATGACGTACGATCCTGCGTTCATGAATACTGCTTCATGCAAAAGCAAGATTACCTTTATCGACGGTGAGAAAGGAATTCTGCAATATCGCGGCATACCGATTGAGCAGCTTGCGGAACGAAGCAACTTCCTGGAAGTTGCCTACCTGCTGATCAACGGCGAACTGCCGAGGAAGGAACAGTTAACAGACTGGAAGCATAATATTACGCATCATACGATGCTTCATGAAAATACAAAAAAGTTCATGGAAGGATTTAATCATAATGCCCATCCAATGGGCATGCTGATCAGCACGGTAGGTGCTTTGTCGACGTATTATCCTGAATCGCGGAATGTTCACGATCCGGAATTACGTCGAATGCAGATGTACCGGCTGATTGGCAAAATGCCGACGATTGCAGCCTATTGTTACCGTCATCGCCTCGGCCTGCCGTACATCTACCCCGACAATGAACTGAGCTATACCGGCAACTTCCTTAGTATGCTGTACAAAATGACTGAGATGAAGTATAAGATCAATCCGGTGCTGGAGCGTGCGCTCGATATTTTGTTTATCCTGCATGCAGATCATGAACAGAATTGCAGCGCCAATGTCATGCGGAATATAGGCAGTTCTTTCGCCGATCCGTACGTTTCCATGGCGGGAGCGGCTGCAGCATTATACGGACCGCTGCATGGAGGTGCCAATGAGGAGGTGCTGCTGATGTTGCGTGAAATCGGGACGAAAGAACGGGTGCCGGAATTTATCAAAAAAATCAAGAACGGCGAAGGGAAATTGATGGGCTTTGGCCACCGCATCTATAAAAACTATGATCCGCGGGCGAAAATTATTAAGCATACTGCCGACCAGGTGTTCGAAGTGACCGGACGGAACAAGCTGCTTGATATTGCCATCGAACTGGAACGGGTCGCACTGGAGGATGAATACTTCATTAAACGGAAGCTGTATCCCAATGTTGATTTCTATTCCGGCATCATCTATCAGGCGATGGGATTCCCGTCCGATGCATTCACGGTGTTGTTTGCAATCGCACGTACGGCCGGGTGGTTAGCACAATGGGAAGAATTATTGATGGATGCAGAGCAGAAGATTGCCCGTCCACGGCAGGTTTTTCTTGGCTCGCCACAACGTCCATTTGTCTCCCTTGCACGCAGAACAACATGATGGACATTAACTCTCTACGATCCGGTTCCCTGATGAAGGGGGCCGGATTTTTTTTGTACGGGAGGAAATGGATTACGCGGAGTACAGTAGAACAACAGCATTCCCGATATTGTGTTTCAGGAATGCTGAAGAAGAGTTCATCCTTTTGGTGTTGATGGCGCGGGCGAACTGGAATCGGGCGATGGCTTTGTTTCCTTCTTCGACGCCGGGGCGGATGGAGAGGAAGCTGAGGAACCTTTTCCGGAAGCGCCTTTGTAATCGGTAAGATAGAATCCCGAACCTTTGAAGATCACTCCGCCACCGCCGCCGATCAAACGTATAAGTGTTTCTTTTCCGCATTTGGGGCAGAGGGTCAGTGCTGTTTCCTTTATGGATTGCAGTTCTTCGAAGATGTGGCCGCAGTGTGTGCATTTATAATCGTACGTTGGCATTCGATCCTTTTATTGTTCCTGATGAAAACGCAAAATCACCAAGAGGAAGAACATCTCTTCGGATCCTGGTGATTTTGTGATGATCTCTTTATTTCAGTTTTGCAAGTGCTGTCTTCATTCGTGCGCTTGCTTTCTCCAATTCCTCCATGGAGCAGGCATAGGAGAGACGGATATTATTTTTCGCACCAAATCCGCTTCCCGGAACGGTGACGACTTGCGCTTCTTTGATCAGAAACTGTGCAAGATCGTCGCAATTTTTGATTGTTGTTCCATTGTATTTCTTCCCATAAAATGTGCTGACATTCGGGAAGAGATAGAATGCGCCGCCCGGTTTTGTCGAAGTGATACCGGGGATCGCAGTGAGCGCTGCAAGGAAATAGTCCCTGCGCCGTTTGAATTCGGCAGTCATCTTGTTCACTTCATCGTCGCTTCCTGCGATGGCTGCAAGTGCTGCTTTCTGCGCGATGGAATTCGGTCCCGATGTTACTTGGCTCTGGACCTTCTCTGCAGCATCAACAACCGCTTTTGCACCGGCTAAATAACCGATCCGCCATCCGGTCATGGAATACGCTTTGGAGACACCGTTGACAGTGATGACCTGATCCTTAATCGCCGAAATTGAACCCAGACTAAAATGAACAGCGCCATCATAGATCACTTTCTCGTAGATCTCATCGGAGATAACGAAGATGCCGGTCGCTTCAATCACTTTGCCGATCGCCTGCAATTCGTCCGGCGTGTATACCGAACCGGTCGGATTGGAGGGGGAGCAGAGGATTAACGCCTTTGTTTTTTTCGTGATCGCCTTCTTCAATTGGGCGGGAGTGATTTTAAAGTCGGTTTTTTCCGTTGTCTTCATGATGACGGGGACGGCATCCACCAATTTCACCATTTCGGGGTAACTGACCCAGTACGGAGCCGGGACGAGAACTTCATCCCCTTTGTTACAAATAGCCTGGAGCGCATTGTAGATGGAATGTTTTGCTCCGTTGGAGACGAGGATCTGCGACGCATCCACGAGGATATTATTCTCTCGTTTTAATTTATCGACAATAGCAGTACGAAGTTCCGGAATACCAGCATTGATGGTGTATTTCGTGAAATTCTCTTCGATTGCTTTAATCGCCGCATCCTTAATATGGCGCGGTGTCGGGAAATCCGGCTCCCCGGCTGTCAATGAAACGACATCGATTCCTTCCGATTTCAATTTTTTTGCGAGTGCAGTGAGTGCCAGCGTTTGCGATGCTTCTGCCTGTGCTACTTTCTTCGATAACGACTTCACGGTTACAACAGTTCCTTTCTGATGATCGGCAGGCCGGAACTTTGCGACGGAGTGCGTCGGAACGGACCGGTCGGACAATATGGTTTACAGCGACAGTTTTTTCTTCAGTGCACGATGGACGACGGGATGGACAAAATCCTTGAAATTGCCATCCAGCCGTGCGATCTCGCGCACGATGCTGGAGTTCAAATACGTGTATTTTTCATGCGGCATCAGGAAGACGGTCGCGATCTCGTTCGACTGTTTTCTGTTCATCAATGCCATCTGGAACTCGTATTCGAAATCCGAAATAGCCCGCAGACCGCGGATGATCGCGATCGCGTTTTTCTTTTTGGCGAATGACACGAGCAATCCATTGAAGCGTTCGACGGAGACGTTCTTCAGCCGCTCCTTCGCCAGGATCGATCGTATCAATTCCACGCGTTCCTCGCCGGTGAACATCGGTGTTTTCGATGAGTTCACCGCGACGGTCACAATCACTTTGTCGAATAATTGCGCCGCGCGTTCGATAATGTCCAGATGTCCGTTGGTGATCGGATCAAATGTACCGGGATAAATAGCAGTTTTCATTCTTCACTCTTCTTATGTTGAAAAAATGAAACACTTGTGTTGCCGTAGACTTTTTGTACCGCGACTTCCCACAGAGAATTCTGTGCGAATTCATATCTTGCGGGGTGTTCGATGATTAGATACCCGTCGCGGGCGATCATCCCTTTTTCAAAGATCTTGTTCGGAATATCTTTCAGTGCTTCCAACGCATACGGCGGATCGGCAAAGATGACAGTGAAGGTCATCCGCGTCGATTCGATGAACTGGTCCACATCGCCATAAATGACATTTGCTTCATGGTCGGCGCCGATTGATT
This sequence comes from Bacteroidota bacterium, assembly GCA_041665225.1. Classification (GTDB taxonomy): domain Bacteria; phylum Bacteroidota; class Ignavibacteria; order UBA10030; family UBA8401; genus UBA8401. Next base: position 2,553 of record JBAYJG010000023.1, on the reverse strand, counting down.
CAATATTGGATTTGAGGAACTGAAGAGCGTTCCTGCTCTTCTCCACAAAAATGCAATTCGTTGCACCACGGCTCAATGCTTCAATGCCGACGGAACCACTGCCGGCGTACAGATCCAGCACTTTTGCCGTTGTCCAGTTCACGCGGGACTGCAGCACATTGAAGATGGCCCCTTTCACTTTATCCGTTGCAGGACGCACGGAATTATCTGGCACCGTCTCCAGCCTGCGGTTCTTGTATTTACCAGCGATGACCCTCATTATTCTTCGCGCACCGCCAGACCGACAGCGGCCGTGTATTCCTGCCGCCGCATCTTGATCTCATCAACCCCTTTGATTGTCGGCGGGAGAGCGACCTTACGGAAGGGATCCGCCAGCTCCACATCGATAGGGGAAATATTTTTTAATTGGTCTACCAGTCGTTGGGTGACCAGTCGACCGTGAAGATAAATCACTTCCGCGCCTTTTTCCCGCGCATATTTATCGATCACAGCAAGGTCGCGGCTCCATTTCATCGTTTTGATATCTGAATTCTTGCCGTTTACCAGCAGACCGGCATCCAGCGTCTCTTCGTCGACGCCGATCACTGCGGTCCGTTTCGATGTGAGATGCGGATAATTATATAACAATGCGCCTTCGGCGCAGAACTGGTCGATGTCCAGGATATGCATGGAACCGTGCAGTTCGTGGCAGACATTGTTCAGGAAATTCACGAACGATTTCTTTACCGAGATGATCATCGCATTATTTCCGGCAACACCGTCATCGCCGACCAGCGCGTACGGCTGGACGACATAGTGCTTGGGATCTGCATCGGGGAAATAGTTCTGCAGTTCCCACTGCAGATGGATGTTGAATTCTTCATCCGTCAGTGATGCCTCCACGGGGATCTGCTGAAGCATCGCCATGCGGGTATTCAGTCCGAACGAAAAGAAATGAGCGCCCGCCGCGATCCGTTTCATGAATGTCTGGATCTCTTTGACAAACGTCTTCTCTCGTGCTGTAGTCCCGGTTTCACCGTACACTTCCGGACTGTCAAAATCGATCTCGGAATCAAACGATCCTGCTGCCGTCAGAGTTTTTCCCTTCGTACTGTGGGCAATCTCGACAGCGGTAATATGCCTGCTTTCAATGATGAACGCCAGATACCGTTCAGTGCCTTTCATTTGACCTCGATGTGCGGTTTGAGTTTTTCGAATTTCTTCTCACCGATGCCTTTGACCTTCCTGAGTTCGTCAATTTTTTTAATGGGTCCTTTTTCTTCACGGTAGAGCAGGATCCGGTCCGCCATTGCTTCGCCGATCCCCGGCAGTTCCATTAAGTCTGCCTTTGTTGCCGTATTCAAATCGATCTTTCCGCTCCGGGAACTGTCCGCAGCAGCATTGCTGCTGACCAGCGAATGAGACCGGGTGGTGAAAACCGAATCACTGGCTGCATAATCAAATGTTGTCGACGGTACTGCGTACGCTTTATACACTTTTACGGCAGCCCCGGCAAGGAAGACGACCGACAGAAAGAGAAATACTTTCTGTTCATTCTTCGTAAACGCAAAATATTCCTTCAATCCTTTGAACGGATCCATCGCACTTTCAATTAGGAAAATACGTTTTTCATTTTGTCGAACAGTGTCTTGCTTTTGCTCTTTTCCTCTTCCGTCGGATTGATATGTTCACTGTTCGACAGTTCTTTCAGCAGTTCCTTCTCGCGTGAATTCACTTTATGTGGAACCCAGATCTGCACCTGGATAAGCTGATCGCCACGGCCGTACGAATTCAAATGCGGAATCCCTTTGTCTTTCATTCGCAGCATTTTCCCCGGCATTGTACCGGCATCGATCTTAATCTTTGCTTTTCCGCTGAGTGTCGGGACTTCGATATCGGCACCGAGCACCGCATCGGGATAACTGATGAGTGCGGTGTAGATGACATCATCCCCGTTCCGGATGAACGAATCATGCTTCTCTTCGGTGAATTCCACGATCACATCGCCGGCGTGTCCGCCGCGGCGTCCGGCATTGCCCTGACCCTGCAGGGTCATGTAATTTCCTTCGCTCACTCCAGCCGGAACATTGATCTTAATCGTTGATTCTCCCTGCTCTCGACCTTCGCCGTCGCAGGTGTGACATTTCTCTTTTATGATTTGTCCTGTGCCGCCGCAGAATGCGCAGGCGGTGATATTCACGAACTGGCCGAACATGGAGCGGGAGACCTGCCGCAATTCGCCCGTTCCCTGACACTGCGGACAGGTGGACTTTGACGAACCGGGACGTGCACCGCTGCCATTACATGTGCCGCACGATTTCCATTTTTTTATCTTTAATTTTTTCTCGACGCCTGTCGATATTTCCTCGAGCGTCAATTTCAGACGAATGCGGAGATCGGAACCCGGGTCACCGGTGGAGCGGGGACCGCGTCTGCGCTGCTGGCCGCCGAACATTTCTTCGAAGATCGAACCGCCTGTGCCGCCGAAGATATCGCCAAAATGGGAGAAGATATCGTTGATGTCCTGATACTGATGGAAGTCGGAACCGCCGCGCATGCCCTGATGGCCGAACT